>JAXDWR010000038.1:0-36145 GCA_034088265.1 Collinsella sp.
TTGCAGCACTCCGGCTGGGCCCCAACCGGCCGCGCGGGACCGCCCCCGATGGCGGGGGGCCGGACCCGCGAGGGGTCGGGTTCATGGGATGGCGGAGCCTAGCGGGCGCGTTCCTCGAGCGCCAGCTCGGCTGACACCAGCTTGACCGCCAGCACCAGGACGTCGAGGGCCGCCTCGAGCTCCTCCACCGTCGGGTAGCTGGGGGCGATGCGGATATTGGTGTCGCGCGGGTCATCGCCCGGCCAGGTGGCACCCGCCGGCGTGAGCTTGACACCCATCTCCGAGCACAGCGCAGCCACACGCTTCGCGGAGCCCTCGGGGCCATCGAACGAGACGAAGTACCCGCCGCGCGGATGGGTCCAGGTCGCGCATCCGGTGCCCGCGAGTCCCTCGGTGAGCTTGCGCTCGACCGCCTCGAAGCGCGGGCGCATGAAGCCGGCGTGCTTGCGCATATGCGCGCGCACGTCCTCGATATCGGGGAGGAAGCGGACGTGGCGGAGCTGGTTCATCTTGTCGGCGCTGATGAGGCCCATCTTGAGGGAGTCGGCGACCTCCCTGATGACCGCGGGCGATGCCGCGGCGAAGGCGATGCCCGCGCCGGGGAAGGTGATCTTGGACGTGGAGGCGAACGCGACCACGCGGTCCTCGTTGCCGGCCTCGCGGGCGGCGTCGAAGACGTTCAGGAGCTCGTCGCCCTCGTCGTAGATGTCGTGCACGCAGTAGGCGTTGTCCCAGAAGATGCGGAAATCGGATGCGGCGGTCTCCATGGAGACGAGGCGGCGAACCGTCTCGTCGGAATAGGTGACGCCGGTGGGGTTGGAGTACTTGGGGACGCACCACATGCCCTTGATGCCGGCATCCGATTTGACCAGGCGCTCCACGACGTCCATGTCCGGGCCGTCCTCGGTCATGGGAACGGGGACGTTCTCGATGCCCAGATCGCGCGTGATGCCGAAATGGCGGTCATAGCCAGGCGACGGACAGAGGAAGCGCACCGGATCGCCGCCGTGCGCAGAAGAATAGGATCCCCAGGGCTCCGACCCCAACGTGCCGCAGCGCCAGAACTGGGCGGCGATGTCATGCATGATCAGGAGGCTCGAAGAGCCGAGGACGAGCGTCTGCTCGGCCGGAACGCCGAGGAACTGGCCCGCCAGGCGACGCGCGGACGGGATGCCCTCGAAGCAGCCGTAGTTGCCGCAGTCGACGTCGCCATCGTGGAGATCGGAGGTGGAGTCGATCACATCGAGCATGGGTCGGGACAAGTCGACCTGGGCGGGAGAGGGCTTGCCTCGAGCCATGTCGAGCTTGAGCCCGCGCGCCTTGACCTCCTCGACCTGAGCCTTGAGTGAGGCGATCGAGGCGTCGAGCTCGCCCGATTCCATCTGCTGATACATCGTCTGCATGGGAGACCCTTCCTTTGGCGACGAACACTCAATCACGCTAGAGTAGTATAGCTATCTCGAGGCACCGACGCGCGCCCAACGCCGCTCATCTTGGAGGAATCATGCAGATGGAAGCGATCAGATCCGACGAATACGGCGACCTGCAGCGCTTGGTCGACAGCCTGTTTCCCGGCGGGCGGACGCAGGTCGACCGACTTGACGTGGTCGTGCAGGCCGAGATCTTCGACCTGGGCGACGACCTCATGGAGATCGTCGAGCTGCTGCCGGCGGGGCGCTACGAGCGCCAACGCCTTTGCGACCAGTTCAATTCGGCGCTCGCGGCACACGGTTGGGGCGCGATCTACGGAACCGTGGACTAAGGTGGAAGACGCCCCCGGCCGATGGTGTGATCGACCGGGGGCGCTCGCTAAATGCGCCGCGTGCGCGCAGACTTTGGCTTGCACACCGCGTTCATGACCAGCATGCCAACCGTCGCCGCGACGACGAAGCCGACGAGGATGGCGGCCTTCGCGGCGAGGAGGTCGAAGGATCCCGCCGGGAACGCGAGGCCGGAGATGAGGATCGACATGGTGAAGCCGATGCCTCCCAAGATGCCCACCCCGACGATGTGACCCCATGTCACACGGCGCGGGAGCTCGGCCAGACCGCTCTTGACGATCAGGAACGTGACGCCCACGATGCCCAGCGGCTTGCCGATCATCATGCCGAAGAAGGTGCCCAGCGCGACGGGATCGATGGCGAGCGCGACAAGATCGACGCCCACGAGACGGACCTGGGCGTTGACGAAGGCGAACAGCGGAAGGATGAGGAAGTTCACCGGTGTCGAGATCAGGCGCTCAAGCCTGATAAGCGGCGGGGAGACGCGATGCATCACGCGCTCCACGCCGAGCGCGGCGTGCGTGAAGTCGTGCTGGCCCAAGATATGCGCGTCATCGTCGTAGCGATCGACCATGTCGGGCATGTAGCCGCGCAGCCAATCGGTGAGGTTGTTGAGCTTGATGCCCGACTGAGCAGGCACCGAGAAGGCGAGTATGACACCGGCCAGCGTGGCATGGACACCGGATCTGAACAGGCAATACCACAGGACGAGACCGCCCAGGACATAGGGTGCGAGGCGGAAGTGCTGGGACTTGTTGAGCCAGAACAGGTACGCCGTGACGAGGATGGCTGCGGCCAGCCAGAACGGGCTGGGGCTATGACCGTAGAAGATCGCGATCGCGGCGATCGAGATGAGGTCGTCGGCGATGGCAAGCGTCGAGAAGAAGACGCGCACCCCGGTCGGCACGCGGCTCCCCAGCAGCGAGAGGATGCCCAAAGCGAAGGCGATGTCGGTGGCCATGGGAATGGCCCAGCCTTGCAGCGCCCCTCCCCTGTTGAGGAAGAGGTAGATGCACGCGGGCACCACCACGCCGCCCACGGCGGCAAGCATGGGCAGAAGGGCCTGGCGGGGACGACGCAGCTCGCCCACGGTCATCTCGTATTTGAGCTCGATGCCCACGAGAAGGAAAAAGATCGCCATCAGGAAATCATTGACGAAGACCTCGACGGACAGCGATGCCGTGCGATGGCCCAACCCGATGCTGATGGGCTCCATCAGGAAGTGATGGATCGTCTCATACGCATCCGAATTGGCGCAGATCAACGCGGCGACGGCCGCAAGGACCATGAGCGCGGCAGCAATGGTGCCGTTCTCGGTGATACGCTCCCAGGCGTCGCGGCGCTCGATCCGCCGGCGCTGGGCATCTGCGAAAAGCTTGTCGCGTGCCTCCATGGGTGACTCCTTCACATGGGCCGCGCCCCGTCCTGGCCGGGGCATCGAAAAGCACCCCGCATCACCGTGTGAGGCGAGGTGCCATCTGTCAAACACTGGATAAAGCTATGTTACCCATATGAAAAGTCAGGTTCGATGGATCCTGGGGCGGATACAGACCGTCTCCAAACTTGGAACGGCCCGCGTCAACACCTATTCGGCGGCCGCGAGGATGGGGGCGGCAACCTGCTTCTTGCGGGAGAGGACGCCGGGCATCCAGACGCCCTCGGCGAGATCCTCGATGCCGAGACCCTTCTGAGCCGCCTCGGTATCGCCCTCGAGCAGGACCTGGGAGCCCTCCTCCATGATGTCGGTGAGGCAGAGGACGATGCCGTCGGCACCCTTGTCGGCCTGGTAGGCGCGCATGGCCTCGCGGATCTCGGGAATCATGCCGAGCGCGCGGGACTTATCGACGGTCTCGTACTGGCCGATGAGCAGGCTCTTGCCCGCGACCTCGAACATCTTGATGTCGTTACCGACCATCTGGGCCGCGGTGAACGAGCCGGACGGACGGGTGAGGAAGACCTCCATGCCGAACTTCACCGGATCGAGGCCGAGCCGGTCGCCGAGCTTCTTGGCGATGGTCGCGTCCACGGCCGTCGCGGTGGGGCTCTTGAGCATGAGGGTGTCGGTCATCATGGCCGAGAGCAGAAGCTTGGCCTGGGCGTCGGTGGGCTCGACACCCATGACATCGAAGAGCTTGGCCACGATGGAGCAGCTGGATCCCCAGGGAAGCGCGACGATATGGAGCGGGGCGGCGGTGGTGAAGTTGCCGAAGCGATGGTGGTCGACGACGCCGAAGATGGTCGCGTTCTCCAAGCCCATGACGGACTGGCCGGGCTCGTTGTGGTCGGTCAGGACGACGAGCTGGGGCTCCTCGCCCTCCGCAGCGGGCTCGATGGCGTCGAGCAGGACGGGCTCATCCACACCCGCGTCGGCGAGCAGCTTGGCGGACTCGGCGGGCAGGGGCCCCAGGCGGCACGCGGTGTAGGTGTTGCCGGCGAACTCGACCTGGTTGAGGAGCTGGGAGAGGACGACGGTCGACATGATGGCGTCGTTGTCGGGGTTCTGGTGGCCGAAGACGAGGACGTTGCTCATGAAATACCTCCAAAGAGCAGGTTAACCATAGATTGGCTTTATCCTAGCACGAACGGAGCCACCCAAACGCGCTATGCTTGAGACCATATGGTCTGCTTGAACGGCGCAAGGGAGGAAGCATGATCGCCGACTACCATGTCCACTCCGAGTTCTCGGTCGATTCCACCTATCCCATGGATCAGGTCTGCTCGCACGCGATGGAGCTCGGAATCGACGAGCTGTGCTTCACCGATCACGTCGACTACGGCGTCCAGCCAGACGTATCCGAATACGAGATCGATCCCTCGTACGCCCCGCTCGAAGACGGAAAGCCCCTGCTCAACGTCGACTACGAGCGTTACTTCCCCACGATCGAGCTGCTCCGCTCCCAATTCGCCGACCGGCTCTCCGTTCGCACCGGACTGGAATTCGGGGTTCAGACGCACACCGTGGGTCGCTTCAACGAGCTCTTCGATAGATATGCCGACCGCATCGACTTCATCATCATGTCCGTCCACCAAATCCAAAACCAGGAGTTCTGGAACCACACCTACCAGACGGGCCGCAGCCAGATGGAGTACAACCGCGGCTACTACGAGGAGCTGCTCGAGGTCGCCAGGCGCTACGACAACTGGTCCGTCCTTGGGCACCTGGACCTCATCAAGCGCTATGACACCGCAGGCATCTTGCCCGACGAGGAGGTCCACGACCTCATCGCCGAGATCCTGCGCACGGTCATCGAGAAGGGCAAGGGCATCGAGGTCAACACCTCCTCATTCCGCTACGGACTGCCCGACCTGCAGCCCAGCACCTACATCCTGAAGCTCTATCGCGATCTGGGCGGCAGGGTCATCACCATGGGCAGCGACTCCCACAAACCCGAGCACCTGGGCGCCCACATCGGGGAGGTCCGCGAGCGCCTGCGAGACCTGGGCTTCACCGAGTTCTGCACCTTCCGTCACATGGAACCCCGGTTCCACCGGCTCTGACACTCCCCCGCAGAACTCATGGCCTCGCTCCTCATAGCGCTGATATACCTCACGTTCATCTCGCTCGGTCTGCCCGATTCGCTGCTGGGCGCCGCCTGGCCCGCCATGCACCTCGACCTCCAGGCGCCCATAGCGGCCCAGAGCGGGATCTCGATCATCATCTCGTGCTGCACGGTCGCCTCGTCGCTCGCCACCGCCCGTCTGGTGCGCCGCCTGGGCACCGGCGGGCTCTGCGCGCTCTCGGTCGCCGCCACGGCCGCGGCGATCATCGCCTTTGGGTTCGCACGCTCGTATTGGCAGCTCTGCCTGCTCTCGGTACCTTACGGCCTGGGTGCGGGCGCGATCGACGCCGCCCTCAACAACCACGTCGCACTGCATCATGGGGCGCGACACATGAGCTGGCTCCACTGCTGCTGGGGCATCGGAGCGAGCATTGGTCCGGTCGTCATGGGGTGGGCCCTCGCCGGACCCGCGGGCTGGAGGGCGGGCTATCTCGCCATAGGCGGGATCCAAGTCGCCATCGCGCTCACGCTCGCCCTCTCTTTGCCGCTTTGGCGCTCCGTCCAACGCGCCTCCCGCACAGATCGGGACCAGGGCAATGGGACAGGCGACGTTCGGGCGCGAGCCCTCTCGCACGTCGAGCTCCTCAAGCTTCCCGGGGCCGCCTCGGCGATCGGCTCCTTTGGCACCTATTGCGCGCTCGAGAGCTCCATAGGGCTCTGGAGCGCCACGTACCTTGTCTATTCGCATCACATGGCATCGGCGACGGCGGCGGGCGCCGTCTCGAACTTCTATATCGGCATCACCGCGGGCAGGCTCGTCTCGGGCCTCATCGCCCAATGGATGGCGAGCGAGACCCAGATACGCTTTGGACAGATGCTCATCGCGCTGGGCCTCGTCTTGCTCGTCGGCCTTGGAGGGGGTGGTCTCGCATGGGCGGCCATGACGCTCATGGGCCTTGGATGCGCGCCCATCTATCCGAGCATCGTCGCCCTCACGCCCCGGCGCTTTGGAGAGGACGCCTCACAGGGGCTGATCGGACTGCAGATGGCCTGTGCCTACACGGGGGCCATGCTCGTGCCGCCCGCCCTCGGCCTCGTCGCCGGAGCGGGCCATGCCGCCCTCATCCCGCTCCTCCTCGCCCTCATGCTCGCCGTGCACGGGGCGCTCGCCGAGCATGCCGCTCGGATCACGCATCGCTGAAAATGCAGGACCCTAGGACTCCCTAGGGCGCACGCCCTCCCAGTGGGCCCATACCGCATCGGCAACCGAGCGGGCATCGTTGATATCGACCACGTCCACATCGAGGCGGATATGGCTTGCGAGCGCATCGTTGCAAGCTATGGCGATGGTGGCATCGCTCACCAGCTCGAGCGAGCTCTGACCGCGCAACCGATCGACCCCTGAACGGGCGACGACCACGTTGGGCAGACCGGCCGCCTTGTAACCTTCGACGATGACGATGTCCACGTCGTCAAAGCGGTCCAGGAGCACATCGAGCGGCAGCTCGTTCTCGGTGTCGGCGTACTCGGCATAGCGGTTCTCGCAGATGAGTCCCACATGGCGGCTGCCGGCTCGGGCATGACGCCACGAGTCCTTGCCGGGAACATCGATATCGAAGCCATGGTGACCATGGTGCTTGATGGATCCCACGCGCATCCCCCTGGCGGTGAGCTCGGCGATCACCTTCTCCACAAGGGTCGTCTTGCCGGAATTCTGGTACCCGATGAACGCGACCGCGGAAGCGTGCCTCGGCAAGGCCGGCTCGTCAGTGGAGGCGAAGATCTGCGACATGTCTCCCAAAGGAGCCGGCTCCGCGGCCTCCCCTTCCCTAGCGAGCTCCTGCGGGACGCGCACCCATGATCCCGAACGGCCGCCCTCCTTTGAAAGCAGGCGGACATCGACGATCTCCATGCCGCGATCGACCGCCTTGCACATGTCGTAGATGGTGAGGCATGCGATGCTCGCCGCCATAAGGGCCTCCATCTCGATGCCTGTGACCCCCGTGAGCCCGCAGGTCGCAAGCACGTGGAAGCCCACGCGACCATCATGGCGAGAGCCGTCTCCCTCGGCGGGGATCGGTTCGATCTCGATCTTGCTCTTGGTTATATTGAGCGGATGGCACATCGGTATGAGGTCGCTCGTCCGTTTGGAGGCCATGATGCCCGCCACGCGGGCACAGGCGAGGACGTCGCCCTTCTTCGCACGGTCCCCGAGCACCATCTCCTGGGTCTCGGGATGCATGAGGATGCTGGCCTCGGCAACGGCGACCCGCTTGGTCGATGCCTTCTCCGAGACGTCGACCATGCGCACCTCGCCTTGATCATCGACATGGGTGAGCGCATCGCGATAGGCATCGCGCGGGCTGGCTTGGATCATGGCACGACCCTCCTGCCTTGATGGAGAGCGGATACACACGACGGCGCGGTCGGCCGTCGTAGGCTCCATTCTACTGAATGCGGAATCCTCGGAGCGCGCGAATGCGCCGCCCGTCGGGGCGACCTCAGCCCTCCCTGGACTCTTCGAGCCAAAGACGGATCGCTCGATCCGTGCGTCCCGCATGGCGAAGAATGAGTGCTGCGGCCACGATGGAAAGCACGGCGGATATGACGAAGAGGACGAGGGCGAGAGGCGCCGCCTCCACGCCCACGACGGGGGACACGCTCTTTGGTCCACCTAGGTCGGAATGGTTGCAAAGGAGGATGAGCGCGCCGTCGATCGCGACCGAGAAGGCGACCAGCAGTATGGCGAGCACACGAAGGAGCCATGTCATCGCAACGATGACGCGCGCAGAGAAGCGCTTGGCGTCGACGAGACTCATGCCCCCATAATCGACCATCTTCCGATGCATCCCCGTGGCACCGCGCGGCGCGATGGCCCGCTCCCTGACGCGGATGTTGATGTGCACGATCGGCAACACGAACAGCACGATAAGCTGAAAGAGAGCAAAACCGCCAACGAACGGATTGAAGAGCGCCGCTATGGCGGCAAGGGCGATGAGCGCCATGGCTGCGAGCAACATGGAACCCCCTCCAAGCGAGATCATGGAACGAATCCGTCGAGCGCGGGGTGACGGAAGGCGTCTTCTCGACTTTAGCGCATGACGTGCGGAAGCATCAGAAACTTGTTGCCGCCTCGCCCCCAGATCGACCAACCGGACCCATCATCCCCCGATCTGGGACATGAAGCGCGCGGTGGCTCCGGCGACGTCGTGCTCCTGGGGCTTATGGGCAAGGGCGTCGCCCCAAATTTCGAACACACGGGCATCGTCCCCGGCGCGCAAGGGCTCGAGAATCGGATACTCCTCATCCGAGAACAGGCATGGCCTTATCGTTCCGTCCGCGGTGAGACGCATGCGATTGCAGGCCCCGCAGAAATGATTCGACATCGAGGATATGAACCCGACGGTGCCCAGGGCATGGGGGAACCGCCAGTAACGAGCGGGGCCGGCACCCCGGGGCCCCTGCCCCCCATCCATCGGCTCGAGGGAACCTAAACCCCAAGACGATGCCTCGACGTCGATGCGGGCGCGCAGCTCCTCCGAAGGGACGATATCGCTCGCGTCCCATTCCTCCGGGCGAAGGTCGTCGACCCCGCAGGGCGGTGTGGAGAATCCCCGATGATCGTCGGTCCCGATCGGCATGTATTCGATGAAGCGAACGTGCAGAGGTCGCTCGACGGAGAGCCGCGCGATGTCCAGGATGTCTTGGTCAAGGCGCCTCACCACGACGCAGTTGAGCTTGACCGGATCGAAGCCCTGGTCGAGCGCGGCTTCGATACCCGCAAGCGTCTGCTCCACCCGACCCAGACGGGTGATCTTGGCAAAGAGGGCGGGATCGAGCGTGTCGAGGGAGATGTTGACGCGATCGAGCCCCGCCGTCTTGAGGGCGGGGGCGAGCTTGGGCAGAAGGACGCCATTGGTCGTGAGGGATATGTCCTCGATCCCAGGGATCGCGCGGAGCTCGCTGATGAGCGGGAGGATACGCTTGGACACCAGGGGCTCCCCACCCGTGAGGCGCACGCGGCGGATCCCCTTGCCCGCCACCAAACGCACGAATCGGGCGATCTCCTCGGCTGAAAGCATGTCCGAATGCGAGCGCTGGGGCACGCCCTCCTCGGGCATGCAGTACACGCACCGATAATTGCATTTGTCAGTCACCGATATCCGAAGGTAATCAACGCTTCGTCCATGACCATCCTGAAGCTTGTCTCGCATCACGCCGAAGGCCCCCGTCCTTCGCCCGCCCATATTATTCTCAGTCGAGAATGATAGCCTATGTGCCATCGAACCTGAACGCCTGCGCCCAGACAACCAACGACACGCACAATCTAATCCAACGTCGTCCAAACAACATGGCGTCAACCAAAATGAGCGACCCCGTCCCGGATGATCCGAGTCGGGGTCGCCATTTGTGAGAGCGCGGAACGGTATAGTCGAGCTGAAAACGCTAGCGAAAAAGCGTCCTAGTCGCCAATGCGGTCGTTGATGAGGCGAGAGACCTCGGAGGGCTCCTGCGCGCTTCGAATGGCCTCCCTGAATCCATCGTCCATCAATGCGCGTGCAATCTGCGCCAGAAGGGAGATGTGCGTGCTTCCCGCCTCCGAATCAGGAACCAAGAGAGCGATGCCGACCTTAATCTCAGATCCATCTATGGATTCCCAATCCGTGATGGGGTTCGCGAAGCGCGTCACGATGACAGCAGCATCCTTGATGGCATCGGTCTTGGCATGCGGGACGGCAAATCCATCCATCATGCCAGTCGACCCCTCCTCCTCGCGTGCCAAGAAGGCAACCTTGACCGCATCGCGATCGTCGGTGATGCCAAGTTCGAAGGCCTTGTCGGAAAGAAGGTCAAGGACCTCTTCCTTTGTCGCGCAATCGAGATTCAGCAAAACCTGTTCTGGCTGAACGAATTCTTTCATTGACGGATTACCTTCCTTACGCGATATCTACCTAGCCGCCTTGAGGATATTCTCGATGTCCTCCACATGCAATTCCATGAAAGCGCCGGCATGATCTCCACCACGGGCATCAACGGCGCCTTGAGCCATTTCATGGATCTGCTCATCGGTGGGATCCACACCAAGCTCCGAAAGGCTGGTGGGCATCCCAATCGAACGGCACCATTGATCCCATGCATCAATGCCGCGAAGACCGGTGGCCTTGGGATCACGGAAATCATTTTGAACACCGAAGACGTTCACGCCAAACTGCGCGAAACGGGCCGGATCAACATCGATGACATACCTTGCCCAGCTAGACCAGATGGCGGTCAACCCTGCACCATGCGCAACATCAAACATCGCCCCAAGCTCGTGCTCGATGGCGTGGCAGGCGAAATCGCCGACACAACCAAGACCAGTGAGACCATCATGAGACTTAGAACCGGCCAACAAAAGGTTGGCGCGAGCCGTATAGCTCCTAGGATTGGCCAGCGCCTCGGGAACCATGGTTTTGACGATGCGCAGCAAGCCCTCGGAGATCTCGTCAGTAAGCTCGGTGTTCTGCTCAGTTGTGAAATAGCGCTCCATCGTATGCATCATGATGTCAGCGCCTGGAGCGGCGGTCTGGAAAGCAGGCAGAGAGTACGTCAGCTCGGGATTCATGATGGCGAACAGGGGACGGGCGCACTCATGGTTGTAGGAGCGCTTGAGCATCTTCTCGCCCATGGTGTCGATATTGATGACCGTCGAATTCGAGGTCTCGGAGCCAGTGCCGGCAAGCGTGGAAATCGCACCGATTTTGGCGATCTTGGTGGTCGCAACCTTTCCCAAGAACAGATCCTCGAGCTCAAAATCGTTCACCAAACCATAGGCGATCGCCTTCGAGGAATCGATTGCGGAGCCGCCTCCAATGGCAAGGATGAAATCAACCCCCTCGCTCTTGCAGATCTCAATCCCCTTCTTGACCAAGGAGAGACGTGGATTGGGAACGACGCCATCAAGTTCGACGAAGCCGATCCCCTCCTTCTCGAGGCCCTCCTCGACGCGAGCGAGGAGACCGGTGTCGCGCACATAGTCGCCTCCCCAGTGGATCAAAGCCTTGGTGCCACCAAACTCCTTGACGAGACGGCCCGCCTCAAGCTCCGTATCCTTGCCAAAAACGACCTTGGTGGGAACGAGGTACTCAAAATTAACCATACGAGGACTCCTCTCTTTAGTTGACGATGATGCGACGAGATTATTCGGCAGTGAAGTACATCGAGATGCCCTGGCCACCGCCGATGCACATGGACACCATGGCGTCCTTCTTCTCGGGATGGCGGACGGCGAGCTCGTAAGCGCACTTCAGGGCGAGAACGGTGCCGGTGGCACCGATCGGATGGCCGATGGAGATGCCGCCACCATAGATGTTCACCTTATCGTGATCGAGGCCGAGGTCGCGCATGACCGCATAAGCCTGGCTTGCAAATGCCTCGTTGATCTCGAAGAAATCAACGTCAGCGAGATCGATCCCCAGCTTATCGGCCAGTTTCTTGCTGGAATAGTACGGGGAGTAACCCATGAGGGACGCCTCGAAGCCCGCGATCGCATAGCCGCGAATCGTCACCATCGGGGTGCAGCCAAGCTCTTCAGCCTTGGCGCGGGTCATGATAACGACTGCGGCGGCGGCATCGTTCAAGCTCGAGGAATTCGCAGCGGTCACGGTCCCGGTCCCGTCGGTCACAAAGCAGGGCTTGAGTCGAGCCAGGCTCTCGGCAGTCACGCCTTGACGAGGATTCTCGTCCGTGTCGAACAGCGTGATGTTGCCCTTTCGATCCTTCAACTCGACGGGAACGATCTCATCTTTGAAAACACCGGCCTCGATGGCGGCGCAGGCACGCTGCTGGCTCGTGGCCGCAAAAGCATCCTGCTCCTCACGCGTGACGCCATACTTCTTGGCAACGTTTTCCGCAGTCACGCCATTGTGAGACATGTCAAGAGGCCAGGTGAGGATATCGATCACTCCATCCTCGAACTGCTTATGGCCCATTCGGGCGCCCCAACGGGCACTCGGAACATAATACGGAAGCTGAGACAGATTCTCCGAGCCGCCCGCAACGACAACTTCAGCGGCGCCCGTCTGAATCTCCATGATGCCATCGACGATGGACTGAAGACCTGATCCGCACTGGCGGTTGACAGAGTAGGCGCACGTCTCATTGGGGAGACCCGCTTTCAGGCTGATGGAACGGGCAAGGAAGCCGTTCTCGCCCCAAGAACCAACCTGGCCGATGATGCACTCATCAACTGCGGCGGGATCGATGCCGGCACGCTTCACAGCCTCGGCGACCACAAGGGCCCCCATGTCTATCGCAGAGACGCCTTTGAGACTGCCGCCAAACTTGGCGATCGCGGTGCGGGCACCGGAAACGATGACGATGTCGTTTGCACTCTTTTCCATGTTGATTGCTCCTTTATCCATCTAATCGGATCCTATGGCTGGATTCCTCGCGCAAGGGGACGCCGGGTAGCCCGCAATTCGGACGCACATCGAGCGACAGTCGGCACACGACATCCAGCATGAGAAGAAGGTCACTCGTACGTATAGAAGCCCTTGCCGGTCTTGCGACCAAGGTTGCCCGCATCGATCATCTCCTTGAGCAACGGGCAGGGACGATACTTCTCGTCGCCGAAGGACTCATAAAGGCCCTTCATGGTTGCATAGACGACATCGATTCCTGTGAAGTCCATGAGCTCGCAGGGGCCCATGGGATGGTTGCAGCCGAGCTTCATGCCGTTGTCGACATCCTCGGGAGTGCAGCCCTCGGAAACAAGGAAGGCGCCCTCATTCTGATACGGCACGATGATGCGATTCACGATGAAGCCAGGCTGGTTCGGTGCGACAACGCTGGTCTTTCCAATGTTGTCTGCGAGCTCTTTCGCCGCAGCGAAGGCCTCGTCGGAAGTCTCGGAGCCTCGAATGAGCTCAACGAGCTTCATGACGGGGGCAGGATAGAAGAAGTGCATGCCGAGGACGGACTCGGGGCGCTTCGTCGCGGCCGCAATGGCATTGATATCGATACCGGAGGTGTTCGTCAACAAGATGGCGCCCTCATCGGCAAACTCGTCGATCTTGGCGAACGTGGCCTCCTTGAAGTCGAGACGCTCGGGAACAGCCTCGATGACGAATCGTGCACCGGCAAGATCGGCATAATCAGTCGAATAGGTCATACGGCCAAGAACCTCGTCACATGCCTCCTGAGTCATCTTGCCCTTGGCGACCTTCTTGTTCATGAGCTTGGTGACGAGAGCTTGGGCCCTGTCCAGGGGCTCTTGAGCGATGTCGAGGTTCACGACCTCATAGCCCGCCACGGCACAAGCCTGGGCAATGCCGCCACCCATGAGACCGGAGCCGATTACTGCTACCTTAGCCATTGTTCCGCCCTTTCTTCGTGAACAACTAATAACTGAATCCAAGGCCTTTGCCTTATAGGAACTTGATCAGACCAGCAGGCCCATTGGTGGTGAAAAGGCACTCATCCATGAGCTTGAGGTCATCGGAGATGATTGGGTCAAAGTCCATCATGTCGAGCACCTGGGTCTGCAAATCAATGCCGGGGGCGATCTCGATTAGCTTGACGCCCTCGGGCACCAACTCGAAGACGGCGCGCTCGGTAACGATGAGGACCTGTTGGTCGGATGCGCGAGACTGAGGGCCGTTGAATGAAAGCTGGGCGACCCTCCTGACCATCTTCTTGATCTGGCCCTCCTGTTCGATGACCAGCTTGCCGTCCTCGAAGCGATATCTCGCTCCGCGGGCAGTAAACGTGCCGAGGAAGACCACTTTTTTCGCATTCTGAGTGATGTCGATGAAGCCACCGGCACCCGTGCATCGCGGACCCATCTTGGTGGAATTGACATTTCCCTCACCGTCGAGCTCGCCGAGACCCATATAAGTGACGTCGACACCCGCGCCATCGTAGTAATCGAACTGCTCGGGATGACTAACCATGGCAACCAGGTTCTGTCCGATTCCGAAATCGACGCCGCCCATTTGAACGCCACCGTAGATGCCGCTCTCGACGGTGATCATGACCTCGGACGAGATGCCCTCCTCTTGTGCCACTCGACCCACCATATCGTTGGGAATTCCCGTCCCGAGATTGACGACGCAACCCGGATACATCTCCATCACGCCGCGCCGAGCGATGAACTTGCGCTCGTTGAAGGGGGCCGCTTCTATGGCCGTCTCAGGCACGACCATCTGTCCGCAATATGAAGCGTCAAAGTAGAACGAGTGAGTTTGCCGATGATCGGTTTCGGGATCCTCGCAAACCACGATCTTGTCGATGAACACCCCGGGGACAGTCACATCCTTGGGGTTGATCGTACCGTTTTTCACGACGTGCTTAACTTGGGCGATAACTTGGCCGCCATAGCGCTTCGCAGCCAGAACGGCGTTGAAAACCTCCAGCTTCATGGCTTCTTCGGTGGTGGTGAGGTTTCCCATCTCATCGCATGCGGTGCCACGAATCAAGACGGTGTCGATCGGAACGGCACGATAGAACATGTACTCCTCGTCGTCGATCTCGATTATCTGAGTGATGTCCTCAAGTTCGCGCGTGCGATCATTCATCTTTCCGCCCTCGATGCGAGGATCGATGAAGGTGCCGAGGCCGACCTTGCTCATCTTGCCCGGAAGTCCGCACGCCATGGAGCGATAGAGTTGAGCTATCTGCCCCTGCGGCAGGCAGTAGGCCTCCACCTGATTGTTCGCAATCATATCCATCCAGCGCGGCTGAAGTCCCCAATGCGAACCGATGATGCGCCTTACAAGCCCCTCGTGGGCAAGATGCTGGATGCCACGCTCCCTATCGGACTGACCACAGGAGTGCAGCAAGGTGATGTCCCTTGGATGGCCCGTCTCGAGGAAGCGGCGCTCGATCGCCTTGAGGTTTGACTCGGATGCAGACACCAGCGTCATGCCGATGGTTGCGACGGTGGAGCCGTCCCCGATGGAGGATGCGGCCTCATCGGCGGTAACGAAGTTAGCCTTTATCATCGATTGCTCTCCTTATCATGCTCCACAACCATCGCTCGGACGGCTGCACGGTCTGGTTTGTCACCTGATGTCTGCGGAATGTGATCAACGAGCAAAACGCGCTCGGGAACCTCGAAACCGGCGACGCGATCTCTCATGGATGCGATAATGCTTTCGGCGGTCAAAGTGCTTCCCGGCTCGAGCACCACGGCAGCAGCAGGAACCTCTCCGTACAGATCATCGGGAATCCCTGTGACGCACGCCTCGCCCACGCCATCGATCGAGGCGATCGCCTCTTCAAGACAGCTGCACCAGACCTTCTCGCCCCCGCGATTGATCATGTCCTTCTTGCGGTCAACGACCCAGATCATCCCATGCCGATCGGCGTAGCCCATGTCTCCCGTCGCCAGCCATCCATCCTCATCAACCGCCATTCGGTCGCAACGAAAATAGCCGGGGGTGATGCAGGTGCCGCGCAGTAAGACCTCACCGACCCGCCCAGTCTCCACATCAAAGCCCTCATCATCGATGATGCGTGCATCGACACCCGGAACGGGCTTTCCAGTCGCCCCGGCGTAGATGCTCGTCGGAGAATCAAAGGGGAAGAGCAGTGCGGGAGACGCGGTTTCCGTCAGACCGTAAACAACTTGAAAAGCGCAATGCGGAAGCCATTCATGAAATGCCCGCATCTTGTTCACTGGCTCATAGCTCGAACCCGATAGGATGACGCGCATCGAAGGCAGCGTGGGAAACTCCCTTTTGAAAGCAAGCACTTTCTCGAACGCGGTTGGAGACGCATGCAAGTAGGTGATGTCCTCATCGCGCACGCAATCAAGCAAGCGATGCGCATCGAAGCGACGGTGCAGGTACACGCGAGCCCCTGCCAACACAAATTGCGTCAGTAACGCTATCAGACCCGTGACGTGGTAGATGGGAACCGGAATCACCGTTCGGTCGGTCGCGGTCGTACCCATGAGCCTCTGGTAAACCATAGCGGCATGAATCACATTCAAGTTGCTTAGGCGCACGGCCTTCGAAGAAGATGTCGTACCCGAGGTATACATCATGACGGCATCTGAGGAGAGCCCACCCGCGGCTCGTGGACTGGGCACTGCATCCAGAGCAGCGGGAAATCCAAACCCGCCCGGCTCACCCGAACGATCGCACAGCTCGATGACGGGAGCGATGGAGATCGCGGAGCCAACGCGGTCGACATAGCGGGAATCTAGAAGCAGAACCTTTAACTCCGAGTGAGACAACAGCGGCCCGATCTCCCGCTCTCGGTATTTCGTTGAGAAAGGAACGACGACCGCACCTATCTTGCTGCAGGCAAAATATGTTGCACAAAACTCTATGCTTGCATCAAGGAGCAGCCCGACCCGATCACCCTCGAGAACGCCATAGCGCTCAGAGAGATATGCCGCCATGTGATCAGCGTAGAAAGCAAGATCGGCAAACGTATAGCGCGCACCATCATCATCGACGATGGCAACAGAATCTGGAGTGGCGTCGGCGGTCCCGGCAAGGATGTCGTAGATGGTCTCGGGCATCTGTTCAAACGTGTAGAAGTCGATTCCACCGATTTCGCATGCACCCATGTCGCGTTGAAGAGATGAGCTCCAGCATGAACTTCCCCGAATCATCGCCATTCCCCCTCTCCATACTCCAGCAGTGCGGCAAACACCTTTGATGCCGCACGCCGATAGTTCTCCTCGGCGTGCGCAAGAGCCTCCTCCAAAGGCGTATCGCTTTCGACGCAAGGGATGATGCGTGTGGCGCCTCGCTCCAACAGGGTCTCGGCCCCATTACCAACGGAACCGGCGATCACATATAGAGGTTTACCGGCCTCCGCGCACCGACGCGCCACTCCAGACAGGACCTTGCCGTCGAGGGACTGAGAATCAACGCGCCCCTCACCCGAAAAGCAGCAATCAGCGCCTTCGAGCAGCTCATCAAAATGAGCCAGATCCATCAAGCATTCGATGCCGGATACCAAGCGCGCTGATAAAAATGCTGCCGCAGCAGCTCCCATGCCACCCGCTGCACCGGCACCAGGCATGCTCGCGACGCTCACCCCGAGCTTGCGCTCGAGAAGGCATGAGTAGTTCACCATTCCACGCTCAAGCTCTGCGAGGCTCTCCCTGGTGCCACCCTTCTGAGGGCCGAATACCGCAGTTGCCCCCTTTCGTCCGATCAAGGGGTTGGTCACATCGCACATCACAGTGAAGACAGCCTCATGAGCCTTAGGAATCAAACCCCGACAATCTATATCAGCCAAAGCAGAAAGGTCTTCCCCGCGACCGGAAAGCTCCTCGCCCCTCCCATTTAGGAAACGGACACCAAGGGCACGCATGGCTCCCATGCCGCCGTCATTCGTTGCGCTGCCACCCAACGCTAGGATAATATCCCGCGCTCCATGCTCCAGCGCATGTCGTATCAACTGACCAAAACCCCTCGACGAAGTTTTTAGCGGATCAAGGCTTCCACGATCGACGAGCGTTATGCCACTTGCTGCAGCGAGCTCGATCACGCAACGGCCATCAGGGAGAATCCCGTAATAGGCGTCGATCATGTCTCCCAACGGACCCTCGACCCTTGCATGCACACGCTCGCCACCGCAAGCGCAGAGAACGGCATCCACCGTTCCCTCCCCTCCGTCTGCTATGGGAAGGGACGAGCACGAGGCATTAGGAAACGCCTTGCGCGCCTCCTGTTCAAGAATCTCCGCAATCCGTGTGCTTGCGAGAGAGCCTTTGAACGAATCTGATGCAAAAAGGAAACGCCTCATGCTCGAGCTCCGCAATGAATCGCTAGTCAAACTGTTCGCCAACGTGATCGAAGGTGTATCGACCCGATGATCCGATCATGCGCATGTAGGACTTGATGTAATCTTTTGCAGCTTCCTCTCCGACCATCTGGATGTCCATGTAATCGATGCCAGGATTCTCGTTGAGCTGATCATGCATCGCCTTGCGCTGGTGCTTGAAGAGATCGGTACACACGTTGATCTTGTTTATCCCAAGCTCAACCGCTCGGCGAATATTCTCCTCTCCAGCACCCGAACCACCATGAAGGACGAGGGGCATCTTCGTGGCCGCCTTGAGATCCGCAAGGCGATTGAAATCGAGGCACGGGACGAAATCGTCAGGATAGGCGCCGTGAGCGGTTCCAATGGCAACGGCGAGACAGTCACAATGAGTGCGCTCAGCGAACTCGACAGCCTGCTCCACATTTGTGTACATATCATCCGTTCGCCCATCACCTGCTGCCGCCTGCCCAACATGGCCAAGCTCGGCTTCAACGCTCGCATGATAGGCGTGCGCGATCGAAGTCACCATGCGAGTGCGACGCACGTTCTCCTCAAACTCATAGGAAGACGAGTCGATCATGACGGAGGAGAAGCCTGCGCGCAGGCAGCGGCAAACGTTCGCATAAGTATCCCCATGGTCAAGATTGAAAGCGATGGGAACATCGAGAGGGTCGGCAATCGCGCGAATCATCGGGACCATGACCTCTGGCGTTGCATGAGCATTCATTTGACGAGGAGAGACATTGATGATGACCGGTGAGGCCTCCTCTGCCGCGGCATAGCAGATGGCACGAGCCTGCTCCATATTGGTGCAGTTGATAGCCATGACCGCATAGCCATTCTCATTCGCATGATCAAGCATTTCTTTCATCGAGGTATACATACACAGCTCCTTATCGAACACGTTCCCGACGCCTACCAAACCGAACAAGGCGAACCAAACCCGCCTCCGTGCAAGAAGGCATGCCATTTGATTGAATTTCGCTTTTTAAATACCGCTTCCAACAGGGGGAATTGGATGCGGCATTTAGAAAGCGGTTAGAAAATCGGAGGGGGTCTGAAAGACCCCCTTCCGATACAACAG
The DNA here is from genome assembly GCA_034088265.1 of Collinsella sp. Taxonomy (GTDB): domain Bacteria; phylum Actinomycetota; class Coriobacteriia; order Coriobacteriales; family Coriobacteriaceae; genus Collinsella. Next base: position 19,137 of record JAXDWR010000038.1, read on the forward strand.
GCCTCTAACTAGCCGAGAAGCTGATCGAGCACGCCGTTGCCGCCCATCTCAGCATCCTGATCCACGGGCTTGCGGAGCAGGAAGTAGAGCACACCGGTCACCGCCGCGCCGGCGAACCAGAAGAGCACGAACTGGAGAGGGTTGCTCATCATGGGGATAACGAAGACGCCACCGTGGACAGCCGCAGACTCAAGGGCGAAATAGCCGCACAGGCCACCAGAAAGGGCGCCACCCAGCATGCAGGGGACGAGGCAGCGCCACGTATCCTGCACGAGGAACGGAATGACATACTCCTGGATGTAGCAGCAAGCGAGGACGATTCCGGAGACCGTGGTCGAGCGCTCCTTGTCGGTGAACTTCTTCTTGCCGGTGAAGCGATCGATGATCTGGGCGAAGCAGACACCAAGCGGGTTCTGCATGCCGCCGCACATCTTGCAGGCGGCGGGACCGAGAATACCGTCTGCGTTGAGGCCGTTGGCAACAAGGGCAACCGCCTTCGAGATGGGGCCGCCTTGGTCGGTAGACATGCCAGCGCCAATGGCAGCACCAAAGACGAAGCCGCCAACACCCTGAAGGTTCATGAGCGCATTAGTGATGATCGTCATAAACCAACCGATGGGAACACCGACGACATACCACATGAGCAGAGAGGTGATCAGGGTCGAGAACACCGGGATGAGCAGGATCGGAAAGACCGAGCTCACGTCAGCCGGCACCTTCTTAGCCAGGTTCTTGAGATAGATGGTCACATAGCCGGCGATAAGGCCACCGACAACCGCACCAAGGAAACCCGCCTTGATGGTGTTGGAGATGACGCCCACGGCAAAACCCGGCGCAAGGCCCGGCTTATCGGCAAGAGCCCATCCGATGTAAGCACCGATAATCGGCACACAGACGTTGAATATGGCCGAGCCGATGGAGTAGATGACCATGGCAAGTGTGTACTGGGTGTAGTCAAGCTCAGCCATATCGGCGGCGATGTTATAACCACCCATGGCCTTCGCGATGCCCCAAAGAACACCGCCGCCGACAATGAAGGGGATCATATAGGAAATGCCAGTCAAGACCGCGTCCCAAGCGACTTGAGCCTGAGACTTCTTCTTGGCTCCCTTGCGCTGAATCTCTGCCATTAGGAAATAGCCTCCAAAACCTCTTCGACCACGCCCTTCGCGGTCGCAACTGTCATGACCTCTTTCGTCTTGCACGAAAGGGTGGGGATCGGATCGAATCGCTCGGGATTCTTGATCTTCACGTCCGCCGCAATGATCGCGGCGTCGCAGCGAGCAAGATCCTCTGCGGTGATCTCGTTCTCCATACCAGTGGCTCCCTGCGTCTCGATCTTGGCCTCGCAGCCGAGAGCCTCGATCGCTTTGGTCAGGGATTCAGCCGCCATGAAGGTATGGGCGATGCCGATCTGACAAGCAGTCACTCCTACGATGAATTTCTTCGCCATGTTTCCTCCTCTCCGACTTCACTAAAGCGACTCCCTGAACAACCTCGCTTTAGCTTGGTCGTCCCTTCCATGGCTTCACATCATAGTGTGCACATATTTCAAACAGTCGTAATCTCAGTGTTTTATTAGTTTGTTCATATTTTCATCATGTTATGTTCGTATTTATGTTCGCTATAGATGGCTTTTGTTCATAAATATCGCATTACTCCATCTTTTCTACATATTTTGGGATGACATACTGCTATTCTTTGGCTATCTCGCCCATGTTTTTGTTTGGAGAGGCTATGAACGAAACGACAGCCTATAGATCGCACGACGTTCTTGAGATCAAAAATCCCATCGTCATGCACCTGATTCTCATTCTCATGGGGCTCTGCCTGTTCACCGCCGCCCTGCTGGCCGCTTTCGCGCCTCTTCCACATGCTGAGAACCCGTTGGTCATGCGCATCGGGATGGGATACCTCGGGCTCCCTGTATCATGCGGAATCATTCTTCTCAACATCCATAAGATCCTTCATAGGCGCAGCGCCATACGTATCGACAAGCAGGGAATCACCGACAACACCAGCCTGCTCTCTTCTGGATTCACCCCATGGGACGAGATCTCAGAGGTCTTTTTGCTGCGTCTCAAGAGCGACGATTACCTTTGCGCCGTGCCCGTTGACTACGAGGCGTGGTATTCCAAACTGTCAAAGCGGCAGAAGGGGCTTGCCCAGGCAAACGTGGACGCCGGATTTGCCCCCATTCGCATCCAATTCAAAAAGGTGAGCGATCGTGTAACCTCAAAAGAGGGCGTTTCCTTCGTTAAGAAAATCGTTCCAAAAAAGGTGTCCCGCATCCGCAAGCCACGATATTGATTTTGGAGAAGACCTCATTTCATGAATCTCGTTCTCATCAGAGTAAGCTCTTTCATCGCGATCATCGTTGTTGGCATCATTGCCGGGAGAAGCGGGAAGCTCGGGAAGAAAACCGGGGAATCGATCTCCAAGATCGTTTTCAACATCACTTTGCCAGCCGCGATCATACATGCCTTCGGGGCCGCCGATTTCGCACCCTGGATGCTCGCTCTCGTCCCTCTTGGCATAACATGCGCACTCGGCCCATATCTTCTCACTTTTGCAGCAACCAAAAACCTCAACCACAATGACAGGGTGCTCTACCTGCTCAATTCAAGTGGATTCAATATCGGATCATTCGGTCTTCCTTTTGTGCAGGCATTTTTTCCCGCATCAACTGTTGTTGCGGCATGCATGTTCGATGCGGGCAATGCATTCATGATGACAGGAGGGACGTTTGCGCTCACTCGTGTGCTTGCTGGCGGGGAAACCATAGAGCACCCCTTGCGGGATGTGGTTAAACGTCTCATATCCTCCATCCCGTTTGATTCATATCTGATCTTGGTCTCCCTCGCCTTGATCGGAGTGAGGGTGCCCGAACCAATCGTCATGTTCACCGAGCCCATGGCGCAGGCGAACGGCTTCCTCTCCATGTTCATGCTGGGGTTGATGGTTTGCTTCTCGGTAAACGGAGAGAAGCTTCACAAGCTCCTCAATCTCATATCCATCCGCGTCTTTTTCAGCACCTTGATGAGCGCAAGCGTCTTCCTCCTCCCATTTCCCTTGGATGTGAGGCTTATCATCATCATTCTTCTATGGGCCCCCATGGGGTCGATGGGACCAGTGTTCACTCTTTGGGCAGGAGGGGACCACGGATTGGCGGGGCTCGCCAACACCGTTAGCATTTTCCTTAGCTTGTTAGCCATGACCTGCATCACAGTTGCGTCCGGGGCGATCGTGTGAATAGATATAATGCTGTTCAACCAGATCTGTTTGGGGGACCCCATGGGGACTTTTGCATATTCGAACAAAATCCTATGTTTTGGTGAACTCCTGCTCCGCCTCTCGCCTATAGGACATGAACGAATCGAGCAGACATCGGGCCTTCAGGTCTATTACGACGGAGCTGAAGCCATGGTCGCAATCGATCTTGCCCATCAAGGGGAGAACGTCGCCTACGCGAGCTGCATCTCGGATAATCGAATCGCTGACCGTGGACTCATGAACCTGCTCGGAGCAGGAGTTGACGTGACTCGCGTCACGAGGCGCCCCGGTCGAATGGGGCTCTTCTTCTTCGAGCGAGGGGCAGGCGAACGGCGATCGACCGTCATCTATGATCGAGAGCACACCCCTATAACCATGCTCAAACGCTCTGATTTTGACTGGGATAGCCTGCTCAACGGAATTGACTCCTTCTACTTCTCGGGTATCGTGCCGGCCATCAACAAGGAGATGAGGCTTGCCGTCGAAGACGCGCTCATCGCTTGCAAGGGTCGCGGGGTTAAAACGTATTGCGACCTTAACTACCGACCCCGCATGTGGAATCGAGCCATTGCTCATGACACATGGGAGAGGCTGCTTCCCTATGTTGATGTCTGCATAGCCTCAGATGAGGATATCTGGAGCATCTTCCCGCGGCCAAATGTAAACCCGGATCGCACGACCACGTTCTCATATCTCGATTATTATCAGGATATCGCCGCGGAGCTCTCGGAGCTCTTTAACTGCGAAGCCGTCGCCATCGAAATCCGCTCGCTTGCATCGAGTGGCATTGGAAGATGGCGCGGACTACTTATGCATAACGGTGAGACGACGCTCTCGGTCGCGCGAGAGGTGATGAACGATGAGCACTCCGGATGCGGGGATTCCTTTGCAGCCGGAATCATCCATGGCATCCGGCGAGGATGGGAGTCCTCCACGATCATCAACTATGCCCTGACTTCGAGTGCCCTCAAATCTACAATCCCAGGAAGCATCAACCATCTGTCGAGCGAGGAGATTGTTGCAGCGGTGGGATCGAAGCTCTCCATAGTGGATTATTAACCATCTCGTCCAAGGCAACAGCAAGCACGATCAGCGGTGCGTCACGTTCGCCTCACAAGGTCGGAGCGCGCCATCATGCCCCATACGAGCTTCTTGCCGCGGCACGTCCAGCGCGAAGACCACGCATGACCGCCTCTCGCAGCTCGGGAATGCGCGCCTTGTCCATCTGGGGCACCCCTTCGAGCTTGTAGGGCATGCCCAGGCTCTCGTATTTAACAATGCCCATCGTGTGATAAGGGAGCAGCTCGAGACCCACCACGTTGCGCCACGGTGCGATCAGGCGCCCCAGCGCCTCGCACTCCTCGCTCGAATCGGTGATGCCGGGCACGATCACGTGACGGATCACCGTTTTGATGCCCCTGCGCGCCAGCTCGTCACCAAAGGCGAGGATGCGGGCAGGATCGCATCCTGTGAGCTCGCGATGCTCGTCGGCATCGGCATGCTTTATATCGAGCAGAACCATATCGGTCTCGGAGAGGACTCCGTCAAAGCGGTCGGGATGCCTGGGATCGAAGGCGTATCCGCAACTATCCAAGCAGGTGTGCACGCGCCCGCGAGGGTTCTCGTGCATCGCGCGGAACAGATCGGCTAGGAAATCGGGCTGGAGGAGCGGCTCTCCCCCGCTCACCGTGATGCCGCCCGTGCGATAGAAGGACCGGTTGCTCTCAAATTCCTCTATGAGCTTCTCGACGCTGACCATCGTCCCTGCGTTGACAGCCCAGGTATCGGGATTGTGGCAATAGGCGCAACGCATGGGGCAGCCCTGTGTGAAGACAACGAAACGGATGCCGGGCCCATCGACCGTACCCATGCTCTCGATGGAGTGAATCCTTCCCAAGGTGTAGCGCGATGATGAAGCGGCTTCCTCATCATGTTCGATCGTTCTTTGTGCCATCGGCTCAACCCCTCATTCGTTCATATCCATCATTGTATGCCAGACCGTATGGAAGCACCCTCCAGCAGATTATCGGGAGGGACCGTCGGCCTTCCAAACCCCAGGCGGCAAAGGGCCCTTAAGACAGGAAACCGGCCGGATATCGTGCATCCAGCCGGTTTCCGAGAAACATATCATCCAAAGGACTCAAGCCCGGACATGAGCCCGACACCGAGGTCCCGAGAGGTTGTTCGTCTACATGCCCTCGTGGAAGGTGCGGGAGATGACCTCGTCCTGCTGCTCCTTGGTGAGGTTGTGGAAGTTGACCGCGTAGCCGGAGACACGGATGGTGAGCTGCGGATACTTCTCGGGGTGAGCCTGGGCGTCGAGCAGCGTGTCGCGATTGAACACGTTGACGTTGAGGTGGTGGCCACCCTTCTCCGCGTAGGCATCGATCATGCCGACGAGGTTGTCTGCCTGAGTCTGGGGAACGTCCTGGACCTTCATTGTCTGCCTCCTTATCTTGCGCGGATCCCATCGGATTCGCGCATGCAAGTCATCAAGGGGATTATATCCCGAATCGCGGTTAATGACACGTATTTAGATGCATTTTATCATCAAAACCGCGTCGGAAGCCGCCCGCCGAGGCGGGCGGCGGGATGAGCGCATCTATTCGCAGTCGCACGCGCCCTCGGGAGCCGAAGAGTCGGTGCAGGAGCAGCAGGCGACCGGGTTCTCGAACTCGATGTCACCCGAGAGGTCGAGGTCGCCGAAGAACACCTGATCCTCCTTGCCCAGCGCGCCGGGGATGATGGAGAAGGTGTTGGAGATGCCGTCCTGGGCGTCACGGAACGGGAGCTTGGAGACAGAGGACAGCGAGGCGATGGCGCCGTGGGTGTCGCGCTGGTGCATGGGGTTGGCACCAGGGGCGAAGGGGATGCCAGCCTTGCGGCCATCGGGCGTGGCGCCGGTCTTCTTGCCGTACACGACGTTGGAGGTGATGGTCAGGACCGAGGTCGTGGGCACGGAGTTGCGGTAGGTGTCGTTCATGCGGATGTACTCCATGAACTGGTGCACGATGTCGTGTGCGATCGTGTCGACACGGTCGTCATCGTTGCCGTACTTGGGGAAGTCGCCCTCGATCTCGAAGTCAACGATCACGCCGTCCTCGTCGCGGACCGGGTGGACCTTCGCGTACTTGATGGCGGACAGGGAGTCCGCGACGACGGAGAGGCCCGCGATGCCCGTGGCGAACCAGCGGTGCACGTGCTTGTCGTGCAGAGCCATCTGGATGCGCTCGTAGCAGTACTTATCATGCATGTAGTGGATGATGTTCAGCGAGTTGACGTACACGCCGGCGAGCCACTGCATCATGTCGTTGTACTTGGACATGACGTCGTCGTAATCGAGCGTGTCGCCCTCGACGGCACGGTACTTGGGGCCGACCTGCTTCTTGGAGACCTCGTCCACACCGCCGTTGAGCGCGTAGAGGAGGCACTTGGCAAGATTGGCGCGGGCACCGAAGAACTGCATCTCCTTACCGACGCGCATGGACGAGACGCAGCACGCGATCGCGTAGTCGTCGCCATGGTAAACGCGCATGACGTCGTCGTTCTCGTACTGGATGGAGGAGCTGGCGATGGAAGCCTTGGCGCAGAACTCCTTGAAGGCGTGCGGGAGCTTCGTGGACCACAGGACGGTCAGGTTGGGCTCGGGGCTGGTGCCCATGTTCTCGAGCGTGTGGAGGTAGCGGAAGCTCATCTTGGTGACCAGCGTGCGGCCATCGACGCCCATGCCGCCGATGGACTCGGTGACCCACTGGGGATCGCCAGAGAAGAGGTTCTGGTACTCGGGGGTGCGGGCGAACTTGACCATGCGGAGCTTCATGATGAAGTGGTCGACGAACTCCTGGATCTGCTCCTCGGTGAAGGTACCGCGAGCGAGGTCGCGCTCAGCGTAGATGTCGATGAAGGTCGAGGTGCGGCCGATGGACATGGCGGCGCCGTTCTGCTCCTTGACCGCGGCCAGATAGGCGAAGTACATCCACTGGATGGCCTCCTGCGTGTTCTTGGCCGGCTTGGAGATGTCAAAGCCATAGAAATCAGCCATCATCTTGAGCTCGCCAAGGGCGCGGATCTGCTCCTGGAGCTCCTCACGATCGCGGATGTTCTCCTCGGTCATGACCTTGGGAGTGGAGGCCTTCTGAGCCTCCTTGTCCTTGATGAGATAGTCGACGCCGTAGAGGGCGACACGGCGATAGTCGCCGATGATGCGGCCACGGCCATAGCCGTCGGGCAGGCCGGTGATGATGTGGGCGGAGCGGCACGCGCGCATCTCGGGGGTGTAGACGTCGAAGACACCGGCGTTATGGGTCTTGCGGTTGAAGGTGTAGTTCTCGACAACCTCGGGATCGACCTCGTAGCCGTGCTGGGCAGCGGCCTGCATGGAGATGCGGATGCCACCGTTCACGTGGAGGGCGCGCTTGAGGGGCTTGTCGGTCTGGAGGCCGACGATGGTCTCGCGCTCGGGATGGGCGGCGTCGATGTAGCCAGCGGGATGGCTCACGATGCCGGTCACGGTCTTGGTGTCCATGTCGAGCACGCCACCGAGCTCGCGCTCCTTGAGGAGCAGAGCCATGACGTCATCCCACAGCTTGGTGGTGCGCTCGGTCGGGCCGACGAGGAACGACTCGTCTCCCTCATAGGGGGTGTAGTTCTTCTGGATGAAGTCGCGGACGTCGACCTCGTTGAGCCAATTGCCGCCTTCGAAGCCTTCCCATGCCTCCTGCATTCTGTGACCACTCTCCTAAGTGTCATCTAGCGCGCGTCGGGCGTAGCGCGCGGTGTATGGAATCCTTCGACCCAACGAATCGAAAGTGAGTCGTGACGCATATTCCATCCCGTGCACCTGCGGCTTGTCATCCTGCGGTGCATAGACCGGTCACGCGCGAAGACAGCGCGCTCACGACGCATTTCCAACCGTTCGCCGAGAATCCACCTATGGCCGTTAGGGTAGCATATCTTGTGAATATAAAACAGTTGCCATTTGATACTTTTTTATATTTTCAGAGGTAGATAGCGCTTTTGCTCTATCAAAATGCAGCGCGGATCAAACCACTGGACACCCCCCCTTCCAATACCATCCCCACTCCGTTGGGACATCCGTGGCCCAACCATCGCCGATTCTTCTTGACTTGGTTTCAATGTGATATCACAATGACACCAGCGCATCATCCATGCGTTCGGGAAAGCGCCCACGCCCGCCGCAAAAGTCTGGGCAACGTCCGACGACCTGTGCATGCGGACGTGTCGTGAAAGGAAAAACCATGAGCACAGAGAAGAAGCTGAGGGCCTCGTCCGGTTGGCCGATGCTCGCCGTGACGCTGGTGGCGTTCCTCGTCATCATCGCCCTATACGTCTGGTCTATCGGCGGCATGGTCGCCTATGACGAGGCCGGGGAGGCCATACCCGGGCTGTACGGGATCGGACTCGCCGCGGCCATAATCGGCACGGTCGTTATCTGGATCTTCCCCATCAGCGGGTTCTTCACGCTTCAACCTGGACAGGCGCGCGTCTGCATCCTGTTCGGCGATTACAAGGGCACCGTCCGCGACGAGGGGTTCCGTTGGGCCAATCCGTTCTACTCCCGCAGCATGGGATCTGACAGCGGCGGCCTGAACCTCCAGCTCGACACGACGGGTGAGGGGATAAAGGCCCAGGCCGGATCCGGAAAGAACGCCCTATCGACCAAGATATCGGTGCGCGCCCGCACGCTGAACGGCGAGATCCTCAAGGTCAACGACAAGATGGGCAACCCCATCGAGATCGCCACCGTGGTCGTATGGCACGTCGCCGACACCGCGAAGGCCCTCTTCGACGTCGACAACTACGAGCAGTATGTCGCCACACAGGCCGAGACGGCGCTCCGTCACGTTGCGAGCGTCTACGCCTACGACCACCTGGAGGACAACTCCGACTCGACCGACTCCATCACGCTGCGCTCCAACATCGAGGAGGTATCCGAAGCCCTGAAGTGCGAGCTCACCGAGCGCCTCTCCCCCGCCGGCGTCACGGTTGACGACGCGCGCCTCACGCATCTCGCCTATGCCCCCGAGATCGCCCAGGCCATGCTCCGTCGCCAGCAGGCGGAAGCCGTCATCGCCGCCCGCAAGAAGATCGTGGAGGGTGCCGTCTCGATGGTCGACATGGCCGTCAAGGAACTTGCCGACGGCGGGAACATCGAGCTTGACGACGAGCGCAAGGCAACGATGGCCTCGAACCTCATGGTGGTGCTCTGCGGAGAGTCCGAGGCGCATCCCGTCATCAACGCCGGGTCGCTATACTAATGCTCCAAGAGGGCAATCGATTCTGATAGCGGGAGCAGGCACATGGCGCGCAAACAATACCCTCTTCGCATAGATCCCCTCGTCTGGAAGGCCATCCAACGCTGGGCCGACGACGAGATGCGCAGCGCAAATGGACAGGTGGAGTGGATCTTGCGCGACGCCCTCAAACGAGCCGGAAGGCTCCCTGCCAACGATGAGGAGAGTCGCGACGAGGATCCCCGTTGACGGATCCGCCGCGTGGCGACAACGAAACGACGGCGCCCTCGTGTGAGATCACGAGGGCGCCGTTTCCTTGACGTCCCTTTGAAGGGCACCCGGCCACGACATGCACCGCCCCCCCTCGGACGCGATCAGGGCTTGCGCTTCCAATCGTCGGGAAGATGGATGTCGATCTTGCCTCCGCGCAGGAAGAACGCCGCAGCCAACACGATGAGGACAAGCGGCAGCAACCTGAGGGCCCCCACGACGACCAGGCCCAGAAACGAGAAGACGAGCGATATCACGATCGCGAGCACAAGCAAGACGACGATGAACTGGATGACGGACATCGGACACACCCTTCGATGAGACTCAATCCACACCATTCTACCCATCCGTCCCCATGAAAAGCGGCGCCCCGGCAATCAAACCGAGGCGCCTTTCCCTTTAATGCCCAACCAAGTGCTCAGTGGCCCTTCGCCGCCCCATCGGGCAGCACGCAGGAGAGATCCCTACAATGCGTGCCTTGCGCGAATGGAGTCACGGACGATACCCGAGCCCAGGAAGTAGGTCAGGCCGAAATAGCCACCATAGGCGAGGAGGAATATCGCCCCCGTCAGTCCGACCATGGAGCCGATCTCCAGGTCTCCAAGGAGTTCCACCAGTCTCGACACCTCGCGCAAGGCCACCATCGAATGCGCCAGGGCGACGAGAAGCGGGAAGGCAAAGAAGACGGCCTGCTGGGTGAGGACAGATCTCTTGATCGATTTCTCGGGAGAACCGAGCTCCGAGAGGATCCTGAAGCCGCGAGAGGAATCCGCCACATCAGAGAGCTGCTGAATCGTGAGGATCGCCGCACAGGCCACCACCAGGACGAAACCGATATAGATCGCCAAATAGCTACAAAGACCAGCTAGAGAGTTAACCGCCGATACAGCGTCATCGCGCGTCGACTCAACGCCCCACAGCCCGACGATCTCCCCTGAATCGTTGAAGATATCGCCATACCTACGAGCCTCCTTGATGTATTCGTTGCCCTCCTCATCGGTGATGTCGCTCTTGTAATTGAGCAGGAGGTAGCTCTGATACATCGGGAGAGGCATTTCCTCAAGAACCTTGTCGGGAACCACCACGGTCCCGCCGTTCGTCCCCATGAAGGAGTTGACGAACGAGCTCGCCATCACATCGACGCGATCCGCAGCGGGCTTCAGGGTGTGGGCGCCAACGGTGATGGGATACCCCTGCTCAAGCGCGCTGTCGTAGATCCCGCACACCGCGCTCCCCAGATCGCAGGTGATCGTGTAGCCATCATCTCCCAAATCGATTGGCTCCATGCCGCGATAACGCAGGTAATCGTTGTAGTTGCTCTCACTTATGAAAGCAAGCCCCAAAACGTTGGCGTCGGCATTCCCAAGCCCTTTGGGAAGGGGCGCCCCCGTGGCGGCGCAGATATCTTTCACGGACACGATGGGATCATCGGATCCCAATGGGACGGACGAGCGGGTGTCGAGTTGGACCGTTTCCCCCGCGATGGACGCAAGATCGAAGGAGTGCTCGGTAGGAAGGTTCGGGTCTACAAGGTCTTTCCCCTTCTCCTTGAGGATATCGACGGGCTCGGTCGTCACCACATACCTCTCGCCAGTCCCGTTGCTCTCCGAGATATCGTTTGACCTCGCAGCTGATTCCTCGCTGTAGTACACGAAAGTGCACGAGTAGTCCGCTGGCGTGCCGCGATCCACATTGCCATTCATCGTGCCCGCGATGGACATGCCGCTCGTCACGCTCGTGATGGCGAGGAACAGGATCATCGAGATCACCGCCATCGAGAAGCTGACCGTGTTGACCTTGGCGGAGAGCTGGCGAAGGGTGAACATGTTGAGCCCGCGCCAATAGATGCCCCTGAATGACTGCAGGATCTTGAGAAGGAAACCGGACAGGCCGAAGAAGAGCAGGACGGTGCCGATGACGACGGTGACGGTCGTGATGAGGAAGTCCTGCATCCCCTGCGGGCTCCCGTCGTAGGGCAAGCCGTCGCGATTCAGCCGCACATAGGCGATCGCCACCGCGAGAGCGCCGACGACGAACACCGCGGCCGATATCCATGGATTGCGAACCTTGATAGACTCGGATCTCCGCTCCGAGCTCATGAGATCGATGATGCTCGCTCGGGCCACCACCCGAAGATTGAAGATGAGCGTGACCGCGAAGGTCGCGATCAGGCACGCCACTGTGATGAACAGAGCATCGACGGAGAAGAAGAACTCGAAGTTCGCGATCTTGGTCTTGAAGAGGGACGCGGTGAAGAACACCATGACCTGCGATAAGGCCACTCCCAGAAGGACACCGAGCACGAGCGCCGCGATCGAGACGATCACGGTCTCGATCACCATGATGCTCGCCACCCTGCCTCGACCCATGCCGAGCACCTGGTAGAGACCGAACTCCTTCTTCCTGCGCTTCATGATGAAGTTGTTGGCATACACCAGCAGGAAGCCCATGATCGCACCGAGGAAGACCGTGAGGCCTTGGATCGTACCCCCGAGCAGCTCGGACATGCCCTTCTCGATGTCGGCGTAGTCGATCTGGATCGAGATGGTGTTGAACGCGTAGAAAACCGTGACCGCGAGCGCGAGCGTGAGCAGGTACACCAGATAGTCCTTGCCCGCTCGGCGCACGTTACCCCATGCGAGCTTACAGAGCATCGGACGCCTCACCGCCCATCATCGCCACGACCTCCATGATCCGATCGAAGAACTCCTTGCGAGAGGCCTCCCCGCGACGAATCTCGGTGAACAGCCGCCCATCCCTGATGAAGAGCACGCGCTGCGTGTAGCTGGCGGCGAAGCTGTCGTGGGTGACCATGAGGATGGTCGCGTTGGCGCTTCGGTTCATCCGCTCGAAGCTCTCCAGGAGCAGGCGCGCGTTCTTGGAGTCGAGCGAGCCGGTCGGCTCGTCCGCCATCACCACGGCGGGATCCGTCACCAGGGCGCGAGCCGCCGCCACGCGCTGCTGCTGGCCGCCGGACATCTGATAGGGGTACTTGTCCAAGACCTTGACGATGCCCAGGCGCTCGGCCGCCTCATCGACGCGCCTCAGGCACTCCGAGGCCGGGACGCGACCGATCGTGAGGGGCAGGGCTATGTTCTCGCGCGCCGTGAGGGTGTCGAGCAAGTTGGAGTCCTGGAAGATGAACCCCAGCTCCTCGCGACGGAAACGGGTGAGCTTGTCGCGCTTGAACCGGGTGATGTCCGTCCCGTTGATGAGGATGGATCCACTCGTGACGGAATCGATGGTCGAGACGCAGTTAAGCAGGGTCGATTTGCCCGATCCGGAGGGCCCCATGATGGCCACGAACTCGCCGCGGCACACGGAGAACGACACATCGTCGAGAGCGCGCGTCACGTTGCCACGCGCCCCGTACACCTTCTCGACATGCTGGGCCTCGAGGACCACGGGCCTCTCCATGGCTCCTCGCGACGCCCCTCCGAGCACCGCCTGGCGCTGCATGCTGGATCGTTCGACGGAAACATTCATATTCGGCAACACTCCATATCCTTGACTCGCTAAGGCCAAGCGGCCCTATTCTCCCATTGACAGCCATCGGGCTCCAGCGCCCAAGGCCGAGGTGGCGTACTTTCCCGCACTAGGCCGCAATCGATGCCAGCTGCACGATCATGGCCGTGAAAAGCAGTGCCATGATCGCGAGCAGTGCGATCATCTTCCAAGTGCTCAATCCTTCTGGACGAATCACGCTCGCCTCCCCATGGGAACCCATGTGGTCACACACCAGCAAAGACATATCGTTTGCAAACTCCATGGCAAACACCTCCTTGGACGATATGTTCTCGCGATGCGCTTTCTACAGCCATCGATTTGGCTTACGAAAAGGTTGCGCTTTTGTAAGGTTCTCTGTTAGAACCTATCCGGCGGCATATCCGCCCGTCCCCCAAGAGACCTGGAGATCCATCGATGAGAACGGTACATGTCGCAGCCGGCATCATATGCAAAGAGGATTCGGACGAGGTCCTCGCCGTCCAACGCGGCTACGGCGAGATGGCGGGGCTTTGGGAGTTCCCAGGGGGCAAGATCGAGCGCGGGGAGACCGCCCGCGAGGCGTGCGTGCGCGAGCTCTTGGAGGAGCTCGAGGTCCACGTCACCGATCTGCGTGACTTCTACACGGTCGAGTACGACTACGAGGACTTCCATCTCTCGATGGAATGCTTCCTGTGCCGCATAGAGGCAGGGGAGCCCACCTACACCGAGCAGCGCAACATCCGTTGGATGCACAGGCGATCGCTGGCGACGCTCAACTGGATGCCCGCGGACACGGGCCTGGTCGAGGCGCTCGTCCAAGCGAGTGATGACGAGGGCGTCGAGCGCCAGATCAAGAGGCGTCGCCACACGAGGAAGTCCATGCAGGGCAACAAGCGCGCCGACACCAAGCCCGAGATGATCGTCCGTCGCCATCTGCGCGAGGCGGGGCTCACCGGGTATCGCCTGCAATGGAGGAAGGCGCCCGGGAGGCCCGACATCGCTTTCCCCGGCAGGCGCATCGCCATCTTCGTCAACGGGTGCTTCTGGCACAGGTGCCCCCACTGCAATCCCAAGGTCCCCAAGCGCAACACCGAGTTCTGGGAGGCCAAGTTCCGTCGCAACGTCGAGAGGGACGCCCGAGCCGTGTCCGAGCTCGAAGATGCCGGATGGACCGTCATCACGATCTGGGAATGCGAGCTCAAGAGGGACCGTGTGGATGGGACGATGGGGAAGGTCGTCGAGACGGTGAGATCCATCCCGCATCCCCGGGCGCATCGGCCCCTCACGAGCGGCGACGGAGCCATGCCCGAGGCCGGGAACGCAGCCCCGACCGGCGATGAATAAGGCCCCTTCACCATATGTCGACCGTTTCAACACGAGAGCGCCATGGCGAACGGTAGCAAAAACAGGGGTAAACGGTAGGTTTAAGGGCGGGCACCGCATTCTACCTGCGAATTACAACTACTTCAAAGTCTTGTAAGAGATTCTTAGGCATTATCGGGACGGCGAAGCGGAGATAATGTCCTTAGCGCATCGTAAGAGCAGCGACTGCGATGCGCCAAGGACAGGTGGACGAGCGAGGAGGTCGACGCATGCATTCTCCCAATGACGCAGCCGCGGCCCCTCAGGCCCGGCCTTCCAAACGTGCGACCCGTTTCTCCTTCCCCCCGACACAGAGATCCGGCCTCCTCGACTCCACCAACCTCCTCCGCAAGCGATCTGCGAACCAGAAGGTCAATCTGGAGCGCTCCCTTGGCAACCTGTTCGACTCCTTGCAGGTGAATCCCCTTCGGAGCGTATGAGTGCATCAAGCCGATCGAAGGCGACTCGAGGACCCGCCCGGGCAGCACCCGAGCGGGTCCTCTTTTTTCTCAGCGGCAGGCCCAGACCGAGGCTTCGGTGACGATGAAGTCGACCGGGACGTCGTGGGCCTCTATGGGAAGCGGATTGGAGCTGACATGCATGGCTCGGGCAAGGGCGATCTTGTCGCCCGGATAATGCCACAGGAAGCGGTCGTAACTGCCTCCACCATACCCCACACGGTGCCCTTGGGCATCGAAGACCAAGCCCGGGACGAGGCAAACAGACCCCAAGAGATCCTCGAAGGCGAGGGCTCCTGCATCCGAGGCCTCGGGCTCGAGGATGCCATGGAACCCCGGTCGAAGCTCTTCCATCGATGAGATCTCGAAAAACGAGAGCTCGCGTGTCTTCGGATCGGTCATGGGAACGGCCACCCGACGACCCGTGGAGAGCAGCTCGTCGATGATGGCGCGCGTGTCGATCTCGCGCTCCGTCGAGACGTATGCGAGCACGAGCTCCGCATCCCTGAACACGTCGAAGCGGAGCAGGGTGTCGCGGATCCGCGCATCGGCCACAGCCTTGTCGCGGGCGGGAAGGGCTCGGCGCGCAGCGAGATAACCTTGACGCAACGCGCCCTTGTCGGCATCCGTCCCGTGTGAACTCGCCATGCATCCTCCCTTCGCAGCGACCGTATCGTCCATTCTAACAGGGCGTCAGGGATGGACCCACGTCTATGGAGAACCCCTCATAATCCCAAGCAGACGCCCCCGGGCCAAAAAAGGGCACCGAGGGCGTCTTGGGCCTTGCGTTGACAGCGAGGGACTACATCAGGCTGCAGACATTCTGGGCGAAGGCCACGGGATCCTCCGGCAGGATGCCCTCGACCAAAAGGGCCTGATCGTAGAGGAGCGAGGCGTAGCAGGAAAGCTTCTCATCATCGCCTGCCTCCTTGGCGGCGACGAGCTTCCCAAAGACCGGGTGCTTCGCGTTGAGCTCGAGCACGCGCACGCTCTTGGGCATGCCGTCCAAACCGCCCTCCGGGCCACGGGCGAGGACCTTCTCCATCTCGAGCGAGAGGGGCCCCTCGGTCGTGATGCAGGCGGGCGCATCCGTGAGGCGCGCGGAGACCGCGACCTTCTCGACCTTGTCGCCCAGCGCGGACTTCATGGCCTCGAAGAGGTCGCCATGCTCCTTGGTCGCCTCCTCGGCGTCGCGTTTCTCCTCCTCGGAGGCCAGGTCGAGGTCGCCGGTCGCGACGTTCTTGAACTCGATATCGCGATCCTCGGTCTCGGGCTCGGCGCCATCGGCGAGAGCCGCCTCCGCCGCAGCGCGAGCAGCCTCGTCCTCGTATGCCTTGGGAAGTCCCTGTGCATGATAGGAGCGCATGGCCTGGAAGGTGAACTCATCCACATCCATCGTGCAGAGGAGCACGTCGTAGCCGCGGTCGAGGACGCCCCTCACCACGGGCATCTTGGAGAGCCGGTCGCGATCGTCGCCGGCGGCGTAGTAGATGGCCGTCTGCCCTGCGGGCATCGCGGCCGCGTACTCGGCAAGCGTCACCATCTTGTTCTCGCGGGCGCTCCAGAACAGGAGCAGGTCGGCGAGCTCGCTTGCCTTCATGCCGTAGCTCGAGTAGATGCCGAACTTGAGGCCGCGCCCGAAGTTCTCGAAGAAGGTCTCGTAGGCCTCGCGATCGTCGTCGCGCATGGACTTGAGCTCGCTCGTGACCTTCTTCTCGATGCGGGAGGCGATGGCGCGGAGCTGGCGGTCCTGCTGCAGGGTCTCGCGGGAGATGTTCAGCGAGACATCGGCCGAGTCGACGATGCCGCGCACGAAGTTGTAATGGTCCGGGAGCAGGTCGGCGCACTTCTCCATGATGAGGACGTTGGAGCTGTACAGCGCCAGGCCCTTCTCGTAGTCCTTGCT
>JAXDWR010000039.1:0-20525 GCA_034088265.1 Collinsella sp.
CTTTTGGGGAATACTCGCTTAGCAGGCGAGCACCTTCGGCCTCTCGGTCAGCTCTCCGTAGCAGCTAGTGAATGATAGCGCACTTCACCCCAATCGCACAAGACGCAGAATCCAAGTCTTCAGAACTTCGAATCCACGCCCAAGCCCGCACGAGTCCACGACATAGCCATCGCCCCATGCGACAACTCGTTGCACTGCATATCGAATCAAGCTGTCTACCTCGAACTTTGATTAACTCAGAACTTTTTTTCAAATAATTCGATAATTTCGCTTGACTCGCGTGCCCTGGAGTGAGATTCTACTTCTCGCGTTGCGGCGTTACCTCAGCTGGATAGAGGGTCTGACTACGAATCAGAACGTCACAGGTTCGAATCCTGTACGCCGCACCAGCCGACTTCACGAGCCCCTCCCGAGGGGCTTTTTTCATGCGCATCGACATCACTTTCCAAAGCCCTCTCCCCCGCACCCCCAATTCGCATCTTGTGGTCGCAGACGATGCCTGACACCAACGCACGAAAAAACGTTAAAACACACCTTGACTTAAACAATTGAGGTGTCATAATTAGCTATGCGTTGCGGCGTTACCTCAGCTGGATAGAGGGTCTGACTACGAATCAGAACGTCACAGGTTCGAATCCTGTACGCCGCACCAGCCGACTTCACGAGCCCCTCCCGAGGGGCTTTTTTCATGCCGATACACCTTTCACCAGCTCATCGTGGTGTCCGGCAACGTCGACCATCATCCACTCCATCTGATGCCATCAAAGGGATGTGAGACGTGCCCTCTCCTTCCGTTACCCGATACGACGCCCCCAGACGATGCGCAAGATCGCTGATTCTCAAGAAGGCGCCGAGATTCCCGCACTCCACACGCAGCATCGCCGGCAACTGCCCCACCTCGTCGATCGAGAAATGCTCGAGCAAGGTGGCCACCGACTTTGCATCAAACCTCAGCTCCTCTCTATGGGCGAAACGACCAAAGCAGCACTCAGTCCAAGTGCCCGCGCTCTCCTGCATGACCAGCAGCTCCCCGTCAGATGTGACAGCGCACTCCACCCGCATCGCCTCCCCACGGCCGCCCATCTCGAAAAGAACCGATCCCCTTGTCTCCAAGCCCATGATCCTCCGCTCCCTTCTTCCGCCTTCCATATCCATAGTGTACCCTAAAAACAGAACATATGTTCGTATTCTTGTAAAACCGGGAGTCCTCGCTTGACCTCGCCATTCCACGTGCCCTATTGTGTTGAAACAGTGAAGTCGCAGGTGTTTATAGGTGCGGTTGCGCATCGATCGCCATATGACCAAGGAGCGCCCGTGCCATCTATCGTTTTCGACCTACACTGCGACACCGCCGACCGGCTCGCATGGCAAGATCTTCCCGCCGATATCATCTCCGCCATGCAGCGCCCTTCTTTTAATCCCCAAGACGACCTCACATCGCACCTGTTCCGCGATCTTTCCAAGAACGGCTGCCACCTCTCCTTGGAGCGCGTCGGGGATGTCCCCTGGATCCAGTGCTTCGCCTGCTTCATCCCCGATGAGCTCGACCCGCAAGCCTCCCTCTCCCTCTACCGATTCGTGGAGGAGAGGCTTTCCGACCAAGTCTCCAAGCATGCCGAGCGCGCGGCGTTTGCCTGCTCATCCGACGAGGCCCTCGCCGCCGTGGACTTGGGGAGGCTCGCCGTGGTGCGGACGATCGAGAACGCGCGCCACTTCGCGCTCGGTCCCGATCTCGTCGATCAGGCCTCGTCCCAAGGCGTCATCATGGCATCCCTGAGCTGGAATGACGCGGGGCCCCTTGCAAGCGGGATCATCACCAACGAGGGGATCACGGAGGCGGGCCGTATCGCGCTCGGGCGGATGGAGCGAAACGGCATGACGCTCGACGTCTCCCATCTGAACGATCGCTCCTTCGACGAGGCCTCACGCCTGTACGGGGCACCGATCGTGGCGACGCACTCCAACAGCCGCGCCGTTTGCGGACATCCTCGCAACCTCACCGACGCGCAATTCGATTGCATCCGCGAGAGAGACGGACTTGTGGGGCTCTGCTATTGCACGGAGTTCCTTGCAGAGGACGGGAACGCCAACTTCGATGACATCTCCCGCCATATCGACCATTGGCTCAGTCGCGATGGCGAGGATACGATCGCCTTGGGAAGCGATTTCGACGGCTGTGACCCGCCGAGCTGCATCTCCGACGCCACCGACATGCCATCATTCCAGTCCCTGCTCGAGCGCCGGTTTGGAAGAGAGCTCACCGAGAAGATCTGTGGGCGAAACGCGCTGCGGTTCTTCGCGCGCTGAGCGCAAGGGCACCTCCTTCCACAAGAAACCCCGGGGGCCTCAAGGACCTCCGGGGCTTCCCATCTCGATGCGATATAGGGCACGTTCCTATGCCTGGGGCACGATCCTCTCGCGACCACCCATGTAGGGACGGAGCACCTCGGGAATCGTGATCGAACCATCGGCGTTCTGATAGTTCTCCATGATCGCCGCCATGGTGCGGCCCGTGGGCAGGCCCGAGCCATTGAGTGTGTGCACGAAGCGAGAGCCCTTGAAGTTCTCGGGGTCACGATACTTGATGTTGGCGCGGCGAGCCTGGAAGTCGCCGCAATTGGAGCACGACGAGATCTCCTTGTAGGCGTTGTAGCTGGGCAACCAGACCTCGATGTCGTAGGTTTGGCGCGCGGAGAACCCGAGGTCGCCCGTGCACAGGGAGATGACTCGATACGGAAGGCCAAGCTGCTGCAGGATGTACTCGGCCTCGGCAACCATGCTCTCGAGCTCGTCGTCAGACTCCTCGGGACGCGCGAACTTGACCATCTCGACCTTGGTGAACTGATGCTGGCGGATGATGCCGCGGGTATCGCGTCCGGCCGATCCGGCCTCCTCGCGGAAGCACGGGGTCCCCGCGGTGTAGCGGAGGGGCAGCTGGGAGGCGTCGAGCGTCTCGCCGGCATGCAGGTTGGTGAGGGCGACCTCGGCGGTGGGGATCAGGAACTGGTCCTCTCCCGTGTGGTAGGCATCATCCTCGAACTTGGGGAGCTGCCCGGTGCCGAACATGATCTCGCGGTTGACGATGACGGGAGGGATGAACTCCTTGAACCCACGCGCGATATGCGTGTTGAGGAAGAAGCACTGAAGCGCGCGATCAAGGGTCGCGCCATCGCCGGAAAGGACGGTGAAGCGGCCGCCGGAGAGCTTGGCGCCACGCTCGAAATCAAGGATCCCCAAATCGGAGCCAAGGTCCCAGTGCGCCTTCGCCTCGAACCCCTCGGCCTCGAAATCGCGAGGGACGCCCCAGCGACGACACTCCGGGTTCTCGCTCTCATCGACGCCGATCGGCGTCGCCTCACACGGGATGTTGGGGATGCGCGCCATGAAATCGCCCTGCTCGGCCTCGAGCTCGGCACGACGAGCGGCAAGGCCCTCGATCCTCTCGTTGACCTGACGGACCGCCTCCTTGGCGACCTCCGCCTCCTCGCGCTTGCCCTCCTTCATCAGGGCGCCGATCTTCTTGGACTCGGCGTTTCGCTGGGCCTGGAGCTCCTCCACCTCGGTGATGACCGCACGGCGCTCGCTATCGAGCTCGAAGAACCTCTCGCGATCCCAGGAGCCCTGGCGATTGGCCATGGCGGCATCCAGAGCATCGGGATTCTCGCGGACGAATTTGATGTCGAGCATATTACCTCCGATTACGCGGAATGCTGATGTGCATGATTGACGATGGCGACGAGGCGCCGCTGTCGCAAGTATATACTTGTGTGGGTTTTTTCCGAGTCGAGAAGGCGAGAAGGCATCATATGGACGTTTTTACCTTTTTGTTTGAAACGCGCGAGGGCGTTGGCATCCTGTTCGCAGCGGGCGTCCTGATCTTCTGCATCGTCGCGTTCGTGATGGAGAAGCGCACCCACAAGCTCTATGTCGACCGCGGACCGAAGAAAGACGACGAGGACGGCTTCTGGGATTAGGCCTGTATAAGGGGTACGGAACCGTCGATATCGGCGTCCCCCCTGTTCAAATGATAGGGCGAACCTCATGTCTATCGGAGGTTCGCCCTATTGTCCAACGTCGTTGCCCGCGACTAGCCTTTCGTCCTCCTATGGAACGCCCTTCCCAATTGCTTGGAAAACAACACCCTCAAGACCGATACGTCGTTTTCAGGTATGGCATGCTTCGGCAGAAGCACCATGAGATTAAGATCGCGATAGATGATAAAGAAGTCATCTAGATCGTAAACGGCGGCAATCATGCGCCACTCAAGCTTTTCGGAATCTGATCCACCAACGACCTGCAGCTTGATCCAGTCATCACTAAGACTCACCTCGCGCAACTTATCGTGCAAGGGAGCCGATCTATACTGCCGATAGCTGTTCTCGCACGAGAATACGAGAAGGGGCAGTGCAGCGAGCAAAACAACGTAACATAGCTGCATAACATTGTTCATCTGGACCCTGAACAGCAGATTTGCTGCAGCCAGGCCAACACCGAAGAGCCACATCGCCCCAATGAGAAATGACTGGAATCTCTGCTTGGCAAAGGTATTGAAATAAAGCGCCTTGCGAAACAGCGCGGGATCGACCTTGAATCGATACGTGAGGGCCTTGGACATTCTTCACTCCCACCTTTTGGCGCATCATCCAGGCTTCAGCCCTAATACTGGCCGTACTTCGTCCTAGCAAACTCTTTCATAATGGCCACGTTCTCATCCGAGATGGGGATGTAGGTACCGCCGGTCGCACGTATCCGCCAATAGATCTCGCAAACCATTTCAACGACTGTCGAGACTTTGAACGCATCATCCATGCTTTGACCTATGCAGACCAGGCCATGGTTCCTCATCATCGCGGCGTTTGACTCGCTTCCCAGAGCCTTGACGACAGCTTCGGCGAGTTCCTGAGTCCCAGGGAGCTCATACTCAGCGCACCGGATGGTGTCGCCCAGAGCCTGGGCCGCCTCGTCATGGATATTGACCGGGACATCCTCTCCCATCGAGGAGAACACAGTGGAGTAAATCGGATGGGTGTGGAGCACGGCATTCGCTTCAGGGCGCGCATTGAAGCATCCAACGTGCATGTGCAGTTCGATCGATGGACGCCGAACCCCCTCGACATGACGACAGGCAAGATCGTAGACGCAGATATCATCATCACGAAGGCTGTGGTAGTCCATTCCACTTGGCGTGATATACACCAGTCCGGTCTCGCGATCGCAATAGCTCACGTTGCCCCATGTGCACACCGTCAGCCCGCTGTCGATCATCCGGATCCCGGCCTCCCGGACAAGAGCTTTGATCTCATCTTTCACTTCATTCCCTGACACGCGGATCTCCTTCCTTCATCCGAAATGAAAGGCGGGCGCACCGCTATTGGTGGCCCGCCGCCTTAGAATTCCAAATATGCCATCAAGCTGCTGTTTCAGCCTTCTTGATGGTGTGGTTCAGAGCACTGTTCTCAATGAACTCGTGGATTGCCGTCATGTTCTTATGCACGAAAACATAGGCGATGATGTAGACGATGACCACAGCGCCGATAACGATCGGATTCTGAGTCAGGAACGCCAGGAAGATGGCTGCGCCCACAGGCTGTCCGAGAATGACCAACGAGGTTATCATGGTCGCTCCCTGAAGATCGATGCCGGTGGAAACCGCAACTTCGGTGAAGGCCGCGCCCGTGAGGGTGCAGAAATACAGGTTCGCGATCATAAAGATCAGACCACCGATGAAGGACTTCAGGATGTTCCCATTAGAGCATGCGATGAACGGCTGGATGATGTACGGGATCGCAACGAGGTCGAGCATGGGCAGGACGAGGTTTCCAGGAAGGATGAAGGAGACAATCAGCGTCGTCGGCATGAGAAGGATGCCCGTGATGAGCGTGGCGGCCTCTCCGTAACCGGTCGCGTCGTTCACTGCGAGATACCACTCGCGATCAGAAATGCCCGCTGCCTTCATCTTCTTCTTCCCAGCTTCGGTGATGGCGGAGAAGGAGCCAGCGAAGATACCAGAGACCTTGGGGAACACCGCCATGACGGCTGCCGTCGCAATTCCACACGTGGTTATCTCGCCCCATGTTGCCAGCTCTCCAAGCTTGTTGAAGTCGCCAACGATACCGATGAAGAGGCCGAGGAAAAGACCAAGCGTCATGGGCTCGCCGATGAAGCCCAGTTTCTGGCGAAGGGTAGCCGGATCTGCATTGATCTTATAGAGGCCAAGCTTATCGAGGACGATGTTCAGCGGAACCGCGAATATGCCCACCGTAGCGGTGTGGAGCGACGCGATCGTGCAGTTGGGATACCCATAATAGGTTGACCAGCGCTTCGCGATGACCTCGGTGCAAAGCAGGGTGTAGAGCTGCTGAACGACCATGCATGCCATGGCAAGCCAGAAATTGCCCGTCAGAACGAAAAGGCAAGAGCCCCAGGCGAAGTAGCTGTAGTTGTTCCAGAGGTCGCCCGCCTGGAAAACCGTGGTGAAACGGACAAGGTACAGAATCACCTGAAGAGCGATCGCGACCGCGATGTAGATCATGCCAACTTGATAGGAGTAGGCGATGATCGAAGTCGTCTGCCAGCCAAGGTCAACGATGGGAAGGTTGATGCCCACCGAATTGATCATATTGTCGATAATCGGAGAGAGAATCGGGCTGTACGAGTTGATGACAAGAGAGAAACCCTGAAGTCCAACGCCCGCGGAGAGAGCTGAGAAGAACGCTTTCTTGGGTTTGACCCCCATCGCCAAAGCGATGACAAAGATAAAGACCGGCACAAAAACGGCCGCTTGAAATGTCGTGAAAAACGCATTCAATGCATTGAGAAAACCGTCCACGACTTCCCCTTTCCAAATAAATCATCGATTCATGCAGCTTCGATCGGCGGAGCCATCACTTACCAGCCTTGCGAAGCGCCTCGAGGGCCTCCTCCTTGAATTCATCCTCGCCAAGTCCTGTGATAAGCCCCATGGCACTGAACGCCGGAACGCCATGGGGGTCTCCGATCGGACTCGAATAGGCGATGAAATCATAGGAGCCGCGCATCAGATAGCCGTCGAGCTCGGAAGGGTTGCACTCGTCGGCATCAACCTGATATCCCTCCTCCTCAAACATCTCGACGAGCTTGTTCGCAACCATGTGGCTCGTCACAACGCCCGACCCGCAAACAGAGAGAATCCTGATCTTGGTAGCCATGCCTGTTCCTTTCTTCCTTTCAGCCGATTCCCTTCTTCGGCTTGATTGGCCCTTTATCCTGCTAGCGCCGGATTAAGAAGGTCATAGACCTCGTCGGCGCTTGTGGCATCACGGACGCTCTCGAGCAGAGCTTTGTTCTGCAAGACCGCCATCATCTTCTGCAAGGTCGGAACTTGGGCTTTCGGATCCCTGATCGCAAGCATGAAGATCACGCGCACATTCAGGGGCTCCGCACTCATCCCTCCCATCATCTCGAACTCAACTGGTCTCTTGAGCACGGCGACACCTATGGCGTCCTCGTTCACCTGATCGCTGTCGCAATGGGAGATGGCGATATCGAACGCTTGGGCCGGCAGGCCCGTCGGATAGACCCTCTCGCGAGCGATGATCGCGTCGGGATAGGTGCGCTTGGCCGCGCCGCACTCAACAAAACGACTCGCCATATCAAGAAGCGCTTCGGTGCGATCGCGATAATCGCAATCGATCCTAATCAATCCACGACGCAACGGGGTATCCGGGTCGCACGCCGAATGAGTGTCGGGGACGACATCCTCGGCATTCAGAACCTTGTTCCCGCCCTTGGGAAGCCTGATGTTAGACAACCCCATAGCCTCCCTCAACTCCCCAAGGCCCCTAACCTGATCCACGCTCAACGTTCGACAAGACCCGAGGCTCATGACCGTGGAGGTGACGTGGGCATAATTCTCAACGACCTCCATGCGGGAAAGGGCCTCCTCAAGACTGGACCCCCATGTGAGCGCGCCATGATTTGCAAGCAAGACTGCAGCGCCCTCTCTCACATAAGGGGCGATGCTGTCAGGCACATCGGTCGTCCCAGGCTTTGCATAATGGGCGACCGGAACGGTCCCCACCTGCAAGACAGCTTCTGACATGATGGGTTTATCGAGGGCGATTCCCGCAACGGCGAATGATGTCGCGTAAATCGGATGAGCGTGGACGACCGCGCGCACCGAGGGGTCCTCTCGATAAACGCGCAGATGCATCTTGACCTCGCTGCTTGGACCCAGCTTTCCCTGGGATAGGACACGCCCATCAAGATCCATCACAACCATATCAGCGACATCCATAGCGCCTTTGGAAACCCCTGTCGGGGTGACGATGATGCGATCCTCTGACAGCTTTACACTGATATTCCCGTCGTTGGAAACGACGTAGCCCCTGTCATAGAGAACCTTGCCAGCTTCAACCATCTCAACTCGCGCGTCGTTATCTGAAATGAAGCACATAGTCGACCTTTCAATGTTGATTTAGTAGTAATTAATATTGTTTTATTTTGATTTTATGTTCATAACCAATATTGTCAACACGATTTAATAGGTTTCTTTTTGGTTTTGTTTAGGATGATATTGGGAAGTCGTTGATTTAAGAGAGATCGCTATCGTTCGCTCAAGCAGCCTCTTGTTTTGAGTATGCTAAGGAGGTATCGCATTGCTTTGAAAGGGGTTGAGATGCTGGCTGCAGAGAGAAGGCAATCAATAAAACGAATCGTGCTCGAGAAGAAGAGCGCCTCCGTCTCCGCCTTGGCAAAGCGATTCTCCGTCACAGACGAGACCATTCGCCGTGATCTGAAGGCGCTGGAGAAAGAAGGGGTCCTCATGAGGACCTACGGAGGGGCTTTCATTCAATCGGGTGTGGAGAACCTCGTCGAGGCTCAACTTAGAAAGACGATTTACATCGAAGAGAAGAAGGCGATCGCTCGACGCTGCCGAGCGATCATCAACAATGGCGACACGATCTTCCTCGACAATTCAACCACTTGTTACTACATCGCCGAGCAGATCAAGGACATGCATGTCACCGTCGCCACCAACAACCTCATGATCATCAATCTGTTCGCCACGAACGACAATATCCGACTTGTCAGCATCGGTGGAGAGTTCTCCATTGATGAGCAGGCCTTCTATGGGAGCATCGCAGCGAAGATCCTCAACGATTACTACTTCGACAAGTCCTTCCTTTCTTGTCGAACCCTTTCACTGGAGAACGGCGTCACCGAATCAACCGATCAATGGGCACTCATCCGCCGCAAAGCGATAGCACGCTCCAATGAGCATTATCTTGTTGCAGACAACTCCAAGTTCGGCCACACCTCATTCGTCAAGATCAGCGATCTGGACGAATTGTCCGCCATCATCACCTGCCATCCCCTTGATTTGGCCTGGCATCAAGCAGCCGAGAAGCTCGGATTCCGAATCATCGACGGCTCGGATGCGGCGCACCAGGTCCTCGCCTCCCTTCCAGCCGACCGATAGACAGCTGCCGTTCCTTTATGGCGCCGTCTTCCATGAAACGGAAAAGCCGCTTTGGAACGGTGCTGGACCTTGTTCCAAAGCGGCTCAGGATGTCGGGATTGCCTCACCGTGATGCATCAACGCGGGTGCGGTCATAAACCGCTTCTCGGCAACGGATCCATTCCTAACCCTCGATGGCGTCGATGGCGCGGATGAAGGCCGAACGCATGCCCGCGGCCTCGAGCTCAGCCACGCCGCGAATGGTCGTCCCGCCCGGCGAGCAGACGGCGTCTTTCATCGCGCCGGGATGCGCGCCGGTCGCAAGCTGCAGCTTGGCCGTGCCCGCCATCATCTGGCTCACCATCTGATACGCCGTGGCCCGCGGGATGCCGTGCTTGACGGCCGCATCGCCCAGCGCCTCGATCACCATGGCAACGAAAGCCGGGGAGCATCCGCCCACCGTTCCGGCGACCGAGAGCAGCCGGCTCTCCACCTCCACGACAGACCCCAGAAGACGGAGCAACGCCTTGACGACCTGGGCCTGCTCCGGCGAGAGGGTCGTCTCCCGCTCGCAAGCGATGACGCCCTCGTTGATGGAGACGGGCGTGTTGGGGACCGTCGACAGCGTTCCGACACCCGGCAGAAGCTCCTCATAGCGGGCACAGCTCCAGCCCGCCGCGACCGAGAGCACCGCTTTCCCAACAAGGGCGTCCGCGATGGGCGGCAGCACGCTCTCGATCAGATACGGCTTGATCGCAACGACCACGACATCAGCGGCCTCCGCCACGGCGCGAGCGTCGCGGAGCGCATGGATGCCTCGGGGCTCACAGCGCTCAACCAGGGCCTCATATCGTCCGGCACAGGCATGAAGCGAGCCCGGTCGAACCGCGCCGGAAGCGATCCATCCGTCCGCCATCGAACTCGCCATGTTGCCAAAGCCTATGAAGCCGATCTTCGCCTCGGACATATCGATCATGGGCATCCCCCTGTCATCTACTGCAATCGTCTCCCCATAGAGTATAGGGAGGAGACGCCCCGTCTCCTCGACGGGACGGGCGCCTACGTGAGGTCTCGATAAAGCGGATGGTCCTCGAGAAGTCGATCAACCCTGTTCCGCACCTCAGCTCGGACCCCATCGTCATCTCCTGCGAAAATCGAGCGGGCTATCAAGACGCCGATCTCGTGGAACTCCCGCGCGTCAAACCCCCTCGTCGTGCCCGCAGCCGATCCAACGCGGATGCCGCTCGTCACGAATGGCGAGCGCGTCTCGCCGGGGATCGAATTCTTGTTGACCGTGAACCCAACCCCATCGAGGAGCAGCTCGGCATCCTTGCCCGTGACGCCCGAGGAGGTGAGGTCGACCAGGCACAGATGGTTGTCGGTCCCACCCGAGACGAGTCGGAGTCCTCCCTCCACCAGGCCGCGCCCCAGCTCTCGGGCATTCTCCACGACACGATCGATGTAGTCGGAGAACCCCGGTTTGAGAGCCTCTCCAAACGCGACGGCCTTGCCAGCTATGACGTGCATGAGCGGCCCTCCCTGCGTTCCCGGGAAGACGGCCTTGTCGATCGCGCGGGCGACGTCGGGATCGTTGGAGAGGATGAACCCACCGCGCGGACCCCGAAGGGTCTTATGGCTCGTCGAGGTCACGACGTCGGCGAAGGGGATCGGGGACGGATGGGCTCCCGTGGCCACCAAGCCGGCGATATGGGCCATATCCACCATGAATCGAGCTCCCACGTCGTGCGCTATCGAGGAGATTCGCTCGAAATCTATGACGCGAGGATACGCGGATGCCCCGGCGACTATCAGGGCGGGCCGCTCCTCCCGTGCAAGGCGCTCGATGGCGTCGTAGTCGATCATCTCGGTCTCGAGATCAAGGCCGTAAGGGATGAAACGGTACAGCTTGCCCGAGAAGTTGACCGGGCTGCCGTGCGTCAGATGTCCGCCTTGGTCGAGGCTCATGCCCAAGACCGTGTCGCCCGGACTTATGAGCGCGTTATATGCCGCGAGGTTGGCGCTTGCGCCGGAATGCGGCTGCACGTTGGCGTATCCGCATCCAAAGAGCTCGCAGGCCCTCTCGCGCGCCAAGTCCTCGACGCGATCCACGCGATCGCATCCGCCATAATATCGGCGGCCCGGATAGCCCTCGGCATATTTGTTGGTGAGCACGCTTCCCACCGCCTCGAGCACGGCCTTGCTCGTGAAGTTCTCAGAGGCGATCAGCTCTATGGTCGCGCGCTGTCGCGAAAGCTCGCCTCGTATCGCATCAGCGATCTGCGGGTCGGAACTCGAAAGGGCTGAATCAAGCATGGACGGACCCCGTTCTCTCGTCGGCCGGACAAATGGATGGTACCCTCACGCTACCCGATCGACCCATGGAACAAGCACCCGAGTTGCCCCACTGCCCCTTTTTCACGAAGCTCGTGACTCAAAATCCGCTCGCCGAGGCAAACCGTCCGCTCGTGCCCGGGACAGACCCGATCGATGTCGATATACTTAATCCATGCACACGTCGATACACGGGGGCCTCCATGGGCAAGCGCGATTCCAACATCGATCCCTTCAACGCCGGCGAGCCAATCCTCCCCTGGCAAGATCCCGACTCTGAACTCCGAGACGATGAGCCGGGCGAGCGCCCCTCTTACGAGGCACCCAAACGTGCCGCCAGCCAGGATTCCCGTCGGCGCGCAAACAACCCCGACGATACCCGAAAGAGGATCAAATCCGCCTCCTTCGTAACGAGGCCAAAGACCAAGAAGCACCCTTTCGCCAAGATCATCACGGTGATCGTGGTGTTCATCGTCACGACGGGGCTCTTCGGGCTCCATCGTGAAGTCGCCTCCAAGCGATTCATCACGTCCTTCACCGGGTTCGACGACACCGTCGCCGATGAGGAGCTCGACATCTCCGAACTCGATGAGGACGAATCGGAATGCCTCGGCATCACGATGTCGCGCATAGAGCTGATGATGACGCCCGGCACCGATGAGCACGCCGAGGCCGTTGGGATCATCTCAGAGACCCTTGAGGGGCAAATCCGCCAGAACCACAACCTCTCACTCGATCAACTCGGTATAGACCGCACCGCCTTCGCCGAGCGCTGCATGGAGTCCCTCGTCTTCAGTCCCGACTCGGCCTTCGCATTCCCCGACGATCCCGAACC
Source organism: Collinsella sp. (assembly GCA_034088265.1). Lineage (GTDB taxonomy): Bacteria > Actinomycetota > Coriobacteriia > Coriobacteriales > Coriobacteriaceae > Collinsella. The sequence continues at coordinate 12,606 of JAXDWR010000039.1, forward strand.
CTATGGGGCGGTCTATCTCGATGCGACGGCGATCGACACCTTGATGCTCTCCATCGACTTCTGCGAGGAGCTTGAAGGCTATTTTGAAGACGAGGGGATCTCGCCCTTCCAAGGCGACGTATCGCTGACCCCAGAACAGAAAGCGCATGTCTCGAACCTTCTTCTCGAGATGGCAGATGATGCCGACACCTTCACGTCGTTTGCCAGGATCCAGCTACATGTCACCGCTGATGGATGGGCGATCGACGAGGGGGAATACGAGGAGACCCTGCGCCACACGTTCCAAGCGTATCGAATCATATGAAAAAAGGCCCCAAATGGGGCCTTTGAAAGTCGGTGGTGCGGGCGAAAGGACTTGAACCTTCACGGGGTTGCCCCCATATGGACCTGAACCATACGCGTCTGCCAATTCCGCCACGCCCGCGCGCTGTCTTATAGTACCGAAACACCTAGACTCATTCAAGGGATTTCTCAACCTTTTTGGCGCATCCGGAGCGACTCAGAGCCTCATGCCTTAAGAGCGGCGCCCCTCCTCTTTGCGCTCGTTCAGCTTTCGAGCGCGGACACGGATGCTCTTGGGATCAAGACGGGCCTCTTGGACGAACAGGTAATCCTGCACCGCCATGGCCCTCTCCCCATCGGCCCCCTCCATACCCATGCAGTTGAGGAAGAGCCGGCGGGTGGGACCGCCCTCCTGCTCGATTCGCAGGAACGACCTGCCGCGAGCCCCCTCGCGCACTGCGCAGCGGGTCAGACGGTCGGTCTCGAACCTGACCGATGATCCAAAGGACTCAAACTCGATCCCCTTCTCGTCCAAACGGATGACGCGAGGATACGCATGGGCCACGAAGGTCCGCTGGATGGTGTAGAGCCCGCCGAGCACCATCACGACGCCGGCGACTTTCGCAAGCGGGGCGAGCGCCCCTAGATACGTTATATCGGGCACGAGCAGGGCGAGACCCAGCAACACGAAGGCCACCGAACCGTACCCTGGTATCAGAACCTCGGAACGATAAACATGGTCCAGCGCCGTGTACTCGGCGCACTTGGACCTAAGCTCCTGCTGGACCCGAGGGGCCTCCTCCCCTTGGATCATGTTCTTCTCCTCAATCATCGCTCCTCCTCGGCCGCGAACCAAACGGGACGCGCGAACGCGACCCTCCTCCTCAACAAAAGGCCCGCATCCCCTTATGCAAGCGGGATGCGGGCCGATCTCACCACGTCCTCATGACGTTGAACCGTCTAGCGAGAGGCGTGCGCATTCAAGGCAGCGGGGCTACTCGGCAGCGTGGAGCTCCTTGGCCTCCTTGAGGATGCGAGCGCGGTTCCAAACGGCGAGGGCGAGGGCGCCGACGCCGGTGGCACCGATGCAGAGCATGCCGTTGATGTTGCTCAGGAACACGAAGATGAAGGTGAGCGGGTTGGCGCCGTCGCAGAGCGAGGAGATCTGCGCGTTGGCGGTACCGGCGGCAGCGGCGATGTCAAAGCCGGACTGCAGGGCGGCAGCGGTCTGGAACGGAGCCATGTAGGTGGAGATGAGCAGGCCGACGGCAAGGACGATGATGCCGACGATGAGGCCGCGGAAGCCGTTCTGGTTCACGATCGGGGTGATGAGAACGAGCATGTAGGTGGCGGTGGAGAGGTCGCCGAACGGGATGACCTGGTTGCCGAGCGGCTGCAGGGCGACGGCGAGCAACAGCATGACCGGGATCAGGATCAGAGCGAGCGACAGGGTGACGGGGTGGCCGACGCCGACAGCGGAGTCAAGACCGATGTAGATCTTGCCGCGGTTCTGGAAGTGCTTCTGGATGAACTCGGAAGCGGCATCGGAGATGGGGAGCAGGCCCTCCATGAGCAGGGAGGCCATGCGGGGGATCAGCACGAGGACGGCACCGAGGGAGACGCCGAGCACCAGGATCTTGGTGATGGAGCCAGGAACATCCGCGCCGTCGAAGTAGGCGACGCTGCCGATGACGATACCGATGATGGTGCCGACGAAGAGCGGCTCGCCGAAGACGCCGAACTTCTTCTGCATGGACTCGACGTCGAGGTTGATGTCGCGCAGGCCGGGGATCTGGTCGATGACCCAGTTGACGGCCATGGCGATCGGGGCGAACGCAGCGGTGAAGCCGTGGGGCAGGGAGACGCCAGGCATGCCGAGCGACTTCTCGACCTGGGGAGCGGTGATGTCACCAAGGATGAGGACGACGACCTCGTTGATGACGGCCGCGGCGAAGCCGAGCATGATGTTGTCAGTGATGATCGCGACGATGGAACCGGTGAAGGCGAAGTGCCAGTAGTTCCAGATGTCGACGTCAACGGTCTGGGTGGTGTTGGTCAGCAGCATGATGAGGTTGACCACAAGGCCCAGCGGGATGATGAACAGGCCGATGGTGGAGCCCATGGCGATCGCCGCGGAGGCGGGCCAACCCACGTCGATGATCGAGAGGGCGAGGCCGAAGCGGGTGACCATGGTCTCGACCGCCGGGGCGAGGTTGACGCCCAGGAGGCTGTTGATGATCAGGTTGAGGCCGATGAAGCCGACGCCGACCGTGAGACCGGCCTTGAGGCTCTTGGAGAAGCCGGCGCCGAGAACGGTGCCGATGATGGTGATGATGATGGGCATCATCACGGAGACGCCCAGTCCCTGAATGAAGGTGAAGAACGCTAGGATCGCATCCATGCTTGAGTTCCTTCCGTCGAAAACCAGCTAAAGGAGCCCGCCATGAAGGTCCGCGGGGCAGCGCGGACCACGAGGCATCCTCTTATCTGACGCGGGGCCGTCGCCCCGCCGACGCCGAAGGCAGAGTCTACTGGGCCATTGCGTCCAGAATCTGCTTTTCGGCATCTGCCTTGCCCATGCCCGTGAGGAACGGAACGCCACTCACGTAAGCGCAGGTGACGCCTTCGGGAGCAACAGTGGTTGCAACCAGAAGGTCCGCATCGGCGCACTGAGTGGCGGCCTCGGCGATCGCGCACTGCACGATCTGATACTGGCCCTTGTAGCCATTCGCATCGAGCAGGTCGCCAACCTTCTTGGCGACAGCAGTGGAGGTGGCGATACCGGAGCCGCAGGCCAAAACGATCTTCTTCATAGGTTTCTCTCCTTTCGTAGCAATACGACGCCAATAGTTTACTTCTGCATCGCCCATACTCCAAATCGGTGGCGATGAAGAGCCTTGTTCGCGAGGGCGTAGCGCCTACTCGCCCATGACGACGACCTTCGCCTTGCGAGTGCGCTCGCGCGTGCGATCGTAGTCGACGAAATAGATGCTCGCCAGCCCGTTCATCTCGAGCTTTCCATCGGCGACCTCGAAGGTCTGGTTGCTGCCGATGAGGGTCGAGCGAAGGTGTCCATCGCCGTTCCAGAGGAGCGTGCGGTCGCCGCCGGGGAGCCAAGCCTCGAGGTTGGGCCAGGACTCGACCTCCTCGAAATGCTGGATGCCGGGATAGCGATAGGTGTTCCAATCGTGCTGCTCGGGGAAGATCCGCTCGAGGCCGTCGTTGAGGTCGGCCTGGAGGAAGGTGTCTCCCGCGGGGGTGTGATCGTGGTCGAACTCCTCGGAGAACACGGCGCAGGTCGTGTGGCAGGAGATGACGACGACGACACCCTCCTTGATCCCGCTCGCCTCGACGGCGCGGGCGACGTCCGCGGTGATGTCCACGTACGTGGGCTTGCCGGCGAGGGTCTCCATCTTGATGAGGTCCTTGTAAACAGCCATCTATGCCTCCTTGGCGATATCGGTGCGTGCGCGGTCGAGCGCGGCGAACATCTCGTCGAGCGTGGCGAAGGGGTCCTCGGCCGCGACGATGCCCGAGGTGCCGCCGGTGCTGTCGGCGCCGAACATGATCGCGTTGTACACGTCCTCGCCCGTGGAGATCCCGGCGGCCTGAAGGACCATGGTCTCGGGCGAGACGCGCTTGACGGCCTCGGTCGAGGCCCTCATGTAGTCCTCACCGGCGACCTGACCCGTTCCGATGAGGCTCGTGAGCTCGCACACCATGACATCGGGGTGCAGCCCGGCGATCCACTCGCCCTCCTCCACGGAGTCAGCGCAGACAACCGTCAGGATGCCGACCTCGTTGGCACGGGCGATGGTCGCCGCGAGCTCATGGGCGGTCGAGGGGTTCTCGGCGTGGTTGAGGAAGGTGGCCTTCACGCCTGCGGCGGCGAGCGCCTCGGGAAGGACGTGCCCCATGCCGCGACCGGGCTTGAGGCTCTCCATGTACTGCGCGCAGGGGATGAGGTGCGGGCACTCCTGGATCAGACGCGGCAGGTCGATGAGCTGTCCCGTAAACAGAACGTCGAAGTCGTATTTCTCTGCCAGCGCATCGGCATGCTTGGCGAGCTTGATGAACTCCTCGCCGTACAGGTACGACTTGGGATTCACCACGAAGAATGGACGGCGAAGCTTGATCTTATCCATTGCACCTCTCCTGTTCGATGATGCCGTGGGCACCGTGCCCCATCGACGCGGCGCGTCGACTTCGCATCTTGCTTGTACATTCTAATATAGACAAGTTGTTTCTATGTGCGAATGGTGGATATCCGGCGAACGGAATGATATTCACTGCGGACGGCACAAAACGGCCCCGCACCCATCCAATCGGGCGCGGGACCGTCATCATCTCACGGCGGATTCTCAGGCAGGCAGGTCGATATGGTCCTCGTCACGCTGGCGAGCCGTGCCCACGATGGTCTGTCCGACGCAGAGCATCGTGTCGCCCCATTCGACGGGGCGTCCGTCATCAAGCACGATCAGCTGCTCCAAGTTGAGCACGGGAGAGTTCTCGGCGACATCCATGACGGACGCGAGGTCCTTTCCCGCGGCCCGTGCGGAATAGGCCATGTGCGAATACATGATCCGCGCCCCCGAGCAGCGCTCCACAGCCTCGAACAGCGGCATCGTCTCGAGCGGCATCTCGTCGAGGCCCGGACAGACATCGAGCGGGGTCCAGCTGTCGAGGACCATAATGGGCTTCCCGCCGGTGCTCCTCACGCGGCGCAGACGCAGGACCGGATCGCCCTCCGCGATCTGAAGACGCTCCGCCACCTCCCCGCTGGCAGGGATGCGCTCTTGGAACAGGACCTCGGTCTTGAACGCGATGCCCTGCTCGCCCAGGGACGCCGCGAAGGAGAAAGGTCGGTCCCCGCCGGGATGGGCGATATGGGGTTCGCAGACGAAGGTGCCACGTCCGTGCTCCTGTTCGAGCAGGCCCTCGTCAACCAGCGTCTTGATGGCCTTGCGAACCGTTCCGCGGCTAACCTCGAATTCATCCATCAGATCATGCTCCGATGGGATGCGGTTGCCCGGCCCCCACTCCTTCGCGTAGATCTTCGAGCGAATGTAGTTCGAGACCCTGCCATGGAGCGTCTCGTTCACGACCCTATTCACCAAAACCCTCCGATTTCCCAAAACTTGTCCATTTCGGAAAATACAACCTATAGACAAGTCATCACGTTTGGAAAATCGCGAGCGCCCGGGATTCTCCGATGGACGGCCGATCATGACACGGGCGGGCCCCGGTGACCCGGAGCCCGCCCCCCATATGCCCAGACATCGAGCCCGGCGCATCCAGATGCGCCCCATTTAGCGAGAGCGACGGCGTGCGGCCCCCAGCGCGAGCGAGACCGCACCGAGCCCCGCGGTCGAAGCCGTCGCGATCAGGACCGGATCGCCTGTCTGCGGCAGGTCCCCCTTGCTCTGCGAGCCACCGGCATCGGGCGTGTCCGTGGTCGAGCCCGACCCCTCAGGGGGCTTCTCCTCGGCAGCGCGCACCGTGATGGTCGCCACCTCGGAATCGACCTGCAGCCCCGCCGCGTTCGTGACCCTGCAGAAGAAGGACCTCGCTCCCGGCTTCGCAGTGTCGACCGGCATGCTCGGGGCGGTCACACCCGTCGAGACCTCGCCCTCACCAGCCTGCTCGAACCACTCAAAGGTCAGAATCCCCGAGCCGTCCGTCGCCTCCGCGCTCACGGAGAGATCGACGGCCGCGGCACCCTGCTCATAGGTCGCGCTCTTGGGATGCGTCAGGATCTGGGGAGCTAGGACCGAGGCGGCGTAGAGGACGGGGCTCTTCAGCCCTCCCGTCGAGGCATCGAGGTCCGATGGCTCGAACGGGGCGTCGAAGGAGCCCGCCCTGACGTAGGCGCGCATCTCGTCGAGCAGTCGATCGCACTTGAGATAGGTCTGCTCGACCACGGCGAGCTGGGCATCGTTGGCTATCTTCCCGCGCTGGTCGGCTGGAGTTGCCTGCAGCAGCGCGTCGACGAGCTCCTGCTGGGCGATGATCTCCCTCTGCAGGGCGTCGAGATAGGCGCGCGTCCCCGAGGCCATCTGCTTGCGATATCCGGATGCCAGGGTGTTGATATCGAGCATCACGTAATCGAGAGAACCCTCCGGTTCCTCCTCGAGGGCGAACGCGGGATCGTTCTGATTCCCATCGCCGCTGTGCTCGACGCTCTGGTTCACGTCCTTGAAATAGGGGCTTGGCTCGGTGATGAGGGCCGAGTATATCGGCATGAACACGGAGAACTCCGTCGGGCCCATGGCCTCCCACTGCACGGTCGCGATGTCCGCGGGCAAGCCCTTGCGGATCTCGAACATATGACCTTCCATCTGCCACGTCGTTCCAATGGGATAGATGGAGGGGTTCTTGTTGGAATCCAGGTCATCCGTCCCCTCCCCTCGCGTGGCGAGGGCGCGAAGGGCCTTGAAAGTGGACATCGAGCTGTCACCCGGCGTGAAGAAGAGGTCCGGCTCGGTGATGCTCCCATAATCCGGGGAATGGTCCCCTTCCGCCAGCGGGGCGCCGAAGTACGCGCGTCCCTGACCGTAGCGCGTGTTCTGGCCGGTCCCCTGCGAGTCGTCATCCTCGCCATAGGTGGCGGCGATATCGGGGGTCACCCCATCATCGTGATACTTGAGCAGATTCCCGGGGACCGTCAGGAGCCCCTCGGAGTGCACGCAGGAGTCCGCATCGTCCAAATCGACCTCAAAGCGCAGGTTGCTCATATTGGGGTTGACCGAGACCTTGCCCTCGGGAAGCTTCATGGCAAGCCACTGATGGCCCGAGAGGACCATGAAGACCCATGACTCGTTCGCATCGGAGATGGTGAGCTGATCGCAGGTGCAGGCACCGTACTCATCGATGAGGCGTCCGATGAGCTCGACGCCCTCGCGGGCGGTAGCCGACTCGCCCAAGATGATGCTCACGTAGTTGTACTCGCCAATCCCGCTCTCCTCATTGAGGGGGTCGATCTTGGCGATCTCCTTGTTGCAACTCGTGCTGAGCGTCGCAGAGGCTGAGACGCCGCACTCGTTCACGCCGGCAGCGGAGTAGGCATCGGTGCGCCCTCCCCAATAGTCGGCGGCATCACGGATGAATGAATAGCGGTAAGAGGTCTTGTCGGAGGTCCAAGTGAAGTTCGTCTCGCCCGAAGAGTAGGTCGTCCCATCCTCCGGAAACGACACGCCATAGGCCTTGAAGTAGCGCGTCCCGCCATCCTCGTCTCGACCCACGAAGCGGCTCCCCGTCTCCGTCAGGTCGCCGGGGATCCAGAACTGGGTGCATGCATACACGATCGACGGGGACGAGGCCAAGATGATCGCCCCCGACATCAGGCCGCATGCGGCGACCTTGATCTTCCTCGCTAGTCGGTCAGGTAGAACCTTGCGCACGGCACGCTCCTTCCGCCACAGCCGCCCGGCATCGTCATAGCGAGAAGGCCCGGACCCCGGGCCCAAAAGCCAGGGCGGCTCTCCATGAGACCGTCAAGAACATCCTAGACGCATCAAGGATCTCTGGCTATGGGAAAAAGGGGGGATTGTGGCACAACGGCCGCATCCGCACTTGCAGTGCGGGGAAGGCGCATCGATTCAGGGAAACCATGGTAGGGGCGGTGGGACTCGAACCCAC
>JAXDWR010000040.1:0-6728 GCA_034088265.1 Collinsella sp.
CGGGCGACGCGCATGCCCTCATGTAGAAGAAAGGGAAGGCCGTGCGGCGCAGCCACGACGACCTCCCCTTTGGACCCGTGCGTCCTGAGGACACGGGCTATGTTCTTGAAACGGGCGGACAACGTCCTATCCCAGGACCTCGACCTCGACGCTGGTGCCGAGGCGAGCGGCGAGCGCGCGCGAGAGCGTGCGAACGGCCTTGATCGTGCGGCCATGGCGTCCGATGACCTTGGCCACGTCGCCCTCGGCGACGCTGACCTCGATGGTAGAGGAGTCTGCTCCATCGATGACCTCGAGACTCACGGCATCTGGATCATCCACGATGCTCACGACGAGGTACTCGACCAGATCGGCGATGCGATCGGAGAGGAGCTGCTCCCCTTGGGGGGACACGGGCTCGTGGTCGAGCTCTGTGATGAGATCAGAAGACACTTGGGATTACTCCTCGGAACCCTCGGCGGCAGCGGCAGCGGCCTCCTCGGCCTCCTTGGCGAGCTGCTTCTTGGACTTCTTGGGCTCGACGGCGGCCTTCTCGCCCTCGTTGGCGGCGCGCACCAGTGCGGCGACGGCGTCGGTGAGCTGAGCGCCCTTGGTCTGCCAGTCAGCGATCTTCTCGAGATCGAGGTTGATGACCTTGGGAGTGGTCATGGGGTTGTAGCGACCGACCTCCTCGATGAAACGGCCATCGCGGGGCGAACGGGCGTCGGCGACGACGACGCGGTAGTACGGACGCTTCTTAGAGCCGTGACGGGCGAGGCGAATCTTGACTGCCAATGCAAACTCCTCCAACCAAGCAGCATGCCAGCTGCAACGATAAACAAACGATTGCTAATGATACGCTAACGACAGGAGCAGGTGAAGCTTTCATGGGAACTTCTTCGGAATTGTCGCAAGCGATTCCATATCATAGCCATGATTCGCGATATTGCAAGCTATACTTGCAACATGGATACCGAACATACATACGATTGCGGGACGGACGCCGTGCTGGCGGCGCTCTTTGGAGGATGGAGGGGTCCGGCCATCGGCCTCATGGACCTCGACGCCTTCTTTGCAAGCGTCGAGCAGCTCGACCACCCCGAATGGCGTGGGAGGCCCGTCATCGTCGGGGGAAGCGCTCGGAACAGGGGCGTGGTCTCGACCGCCTCATACGAGGCCCGCGCCTTCGGGGTGCACTCCGCCATGCCCTCCGCTCAGGCCGAGCGCCTCTGTCCTGATGCCATCTGGACCCCGGGTCGATTCGACCGCTATCGCGAGGTCAGCGCGAGCGTGATGCGGATCCTCGAGGATGAGACGCCCTATGTCGACAGGGTGTCGATCGACGAGGCGTTCTTCGATATCTCGCCCGGAAGGTTCTCGACGGAGGATCCCATAACGATAGCGCGCAGGATCTCGAGCCGTGTCGCGGCTCTTGGAGTCACCTGCTCGATCGGGCTGGGTTGCAACAAGACCGTCGCCAAGATCGCGAGCGAGCGCGACAAGCCCCGGGGCCTCACCATCGTGGTCCCCGGAACCGAGGGGGACTTCCTCGCCCCGCTCCCCGTGAGGGCCATGAGCGGCATCGGACGCCGGGCGGAGGCGATGCTCGCCCATGTCGGGATCCATACGCTCGGAGATCTGTCGCGAGCCCCGATCGAGGCCCTGATACCCCTGTTCGGCGCGAGGGCGGAGGCCGTCCGCGAGCGCGCGGCGGGCCGGGAGCGAAGCCGGGTCTCCCCTATCGACGAACCCGATGAGGTCAAATCGATCAGCAACGAGAGGACCTTCTCGACCGATCTGGTCGATCGAGATGACATCGAGGCCGCGATCCGCATCTTGGGCGAGTCCGTTGGCCGCCGCATGCGAGCCCGTGGCCTCGCGGGACGCACCGTGACCCTCAAGCTCAAGTTCACCTACGAGTCGGGACGGAGCGCACAGCGAAAGCTCCCCCATCCCACCGACGACGAGAACGTGTTCGGTGGGGTGGCCATCGATCTGCTCGACCAACTGTGGTCGCCGGGGATGCGCGTGAGGCTCATCGGCATCGGCATGGGCGGCTTCAAGGAGGAGAAAGGGGTCCAGACCGACCTGTTCTGCACCCTCGATGAGCGAGGGGCCTGGACGAGCGATCGCAGGAATCTGGCCCAGGCGCTCGATGCGGTCAGGGATCGGTTCGGGACCTCGTCGGTCGAGTTCGGCCGGAGCGCGCGTTTTGGACGCGAGCTCGTGGATCCTTCGAAGTTCCTGAGCCAGAACAAGCCGATGGATGAATGATCGTCCGAGGTCCTACTCCACGATCGGGGCATCGCCCCAGAGCTTCTCGAGACGGAAGTACTCACGCGCCTCGGGCGTGAAGACGTGGACGATGACCGAGCCGTAGTCCATCAGGATCCAGGTGCGCTCCTCGCGGCCCTCGATCGAGATGGGATGCTCCGAGCACCTCTTGGCGACCTGCTCCTCGATCTCATCGATGATGGCGTCGACCTTGCGGTAGTTGCTGCCGGTGGCGATGACGAAGTAGTCGCAGACATCCGAGAGCTCGGTGAGGTCGAGGATCACGATATCGTCGGCCGATTTGCCGTCGGCCGCCTCGGCGGCTATGAGGGCGACGGTCTTGGCGTCGATGCCGAGTGCGGAGGCCGATGCGGCGGAGCGCTCGATGGAGGCGCGGTTGGACTCGTGGGAGATGTCCTCGATGTTGGATTCGGTCATGGTTGCCTTTCTAGTGTTGACGCTTGGTGGCGTGATGATTGTATATGGAGGCCGCGGTGGGATAAAGATACCTTCCGCGCGAGATGACGTAGACGAGCCCCTGTGAGAAGCATTCGAAGAAGAGCTCCTCGAGGGACACGGTCCCCACGAGCTCGCGCAGGCGCACGGCGTAGTCGCCGCGCCTTCCCGGCTCGATGGCGTCGGCCACGAAGACCACCATGTCGAGGGGCGACATGTCGCAGGCACCCACCGTATGGCGCTCGACGGCCTGGAAGACCGCGGGAGGGAGGGATGGGAAGATCTCGGGAAGCTCGCGTGCGGCGACGGGGCCGTGGAGCAGGCCGAGGGCCAGGGAGGGGGATCCGGCGATGGGGATGGCGTAGCGGGCTGCCCGTGCGAGCAGCTCGGCGCCATCGAGGACCTTGTCCCAATCGTGGATGAGGCCGGCTGCGGCGGCCTCGAACCCATCGACGCCATAGACGTCGGCGAGGTGCCGCGCCGTTTCGGCGACTCCCAGGGAGTGCTCGTATCGGCTTCGCCATGATCCCATGCGGACCTCGAGCATGGACCTTATGCGCTCGAGCTCGGCTTGCTGCTCATCAGTCAAGGGCTCTCCCCTTTCGGTCTGGATCGGCATCGGGCGTCGGGGCGCCGCGATAGAGGCCATTCTTGCGTATGTAGCCTATCACGGACTCGGACGTGAGATAGCGGATGCTCTTCCCCTCGCAGACGCGCTGTCGGATGTTGGTCGAGCTGACGGCGAGGGCGGGGATCTCGATGTAGGTCACCTTGAAGGAGATGCCCGATCCCTCGACGCGCTCGCAGGCCTGGTTGATGTCGTAGCCGGGCCGTGTCGCCGCGATGAGGGTGGCGAGGTCGGCGATCGAGGAGGCGTCGCGCCAGGAGACGATGTCGAGGACGGCGTCAGCGCCCGTGATGAAGAAGAGCTTGACGTTATCGGGGTAATGGGAGCGGAGGGCTCGGAGGGTGTCGACGGTGTAGGTGATCCCCTCTCGGTCGATCTCGAGCCTGCTCGCGACGAAGTCGGGGTTGGCCGCCGTCGCGAGCAGCGTCATGGCATAGCGATCCTCCGCGCCGCTCACCCGCTCGCTCTCCTTGAACGCCGGCGAGCCAGCAGGCATGAAGAGCACCACGTCAAGGTCGAGGGCCTCCCGAGCCTGCTCGGCAGTGACCAGGTGCCCGTAGTGGATGGGATCGAAGGTGCCGCCCATGATGCCGAGACGATACTCCCTCGTGGGATCGGATCCAAGCTCGGGAAGGCGTTGGGGCGCGCGTGCGGACATCTACTCCCCGATCTCCTCGTCGGGACGCGTATCGAGGTCGTCCTCGTATTCGTCATCCAGATCGGATGCTCCCTCGAAATCGAAGGCGTACCCGAGGATCCTGACCTCGTCGCCGGGCTTGCAACCGGCCTTGACGAGGGCGTCGTCGACGCCGATCCTCCCCAGTCGATGCTGGAGGTAGATGACGGCCTCCTCGTTCTCCCAGTCGGTCTGGACGATGAGTCGCTCGATGCCGCGTCCGACGACGCGCCAGGCGCTCCCGTCCTCGCGAACGACCTCGAAGCGACGGTCGCGCTGCTGCCGACGACGATCCCAGAGCCCCTCGTCGAGTACGGGGGCGTCCTCGGTCTCGGCGAGCTCGCGCCTAAGATCGGCGACGCGCTCGCCGCATGCGAGCATGAGCGTCTGGAGTCCGGCGCCGGTGAGCGCGGAGACCGCGAAGAAGGCATGGCCGTCATCGAGGGCGGCACGCTTGAGCTCGGCGATGCGGTCGGACATGCCGCTCGCATCGCACTTGTTGGCGATCACGATCTGGGGGCGCACGGCGAGCTCGGGCGCATATGCGGCGAGCTCATCATTGATGATGCGGTAGTCCTCGACGGGATCCCTGCCCTCGAAGCCGCCGCTGATGTCGACGACATGAAGGATCAGGGCCGTGCGCTCGATGTGGCGCAGGAATTGATGGCCAAGGCCCTTGCCCTCGCTCGCACCCTCGATGAGACCGGGGACGTCGGCCACGACATATGAGTATTCCCCCGCACGCACGACGCCCAGGTTGGGGACGAGGGTGGTGAAGGGGTAGTCGGCGATCTTGGGGCGCGCGGCGCTCATGCGCGCGATGAGCGACGACTTCCCGACGCTCGGCATGCCGACGAGCGCGGCATCTGCCATGAGCTTCATCTCGAGCTCGATCCAGTGCTCGATGGCGGGCTCGCCCTTCTCCGCGAAGGCGGGGGCGCGACGGGTCGAGGTGACGAAGTGCGGGTTGCCGCGTCCGCCGGCACCGCCGGGCGCGACGATGACGCTCTCCCCGTCGTGGGTGAGGTCGGCGAGCTCGAAGGAGGGCTCCATGGTGTCGGGATCGATCTCGCGGACGACGGTGCCCATTGGGACGCGGAGCACGAGATCCTCGCCGTTGCGACCGTCCTTGCGAGAGCCCTGCCCATGCGTTCCGCGCTCGGCGCGGAAATGGTGCTTGAAGCGATAGTCGATGAGCGAGGAGAGCTGGGCGTCGGCCTTGATGACCACATCCCCGCCCCTTCCGCCGTCGCCGCCGTCGGGACCGCCCTTGGGGACGAACGCCTCGCGGCGGAAGGACATGCAGCCCGCCCCGCCATCTCCGCCCTTCACGTTGATACGGCAGATATCGGTGAATTGGGACATCAATGAACCCTTCTGCTTGCTAGGTTGATACGGTAGAGCATATCAAAAGGAGGCCCCTGGCAGAACACCAGGGGCCTCCGCATGTGCCTATGCTGTGAAGGGACTTAGGCTTCAACGACGGGAAGGACGCTCACGCGATGCTTGAGGCCGCGCGTGAACTTGACCTTGCCCTCAGTGAGGGCGAAGAGGGTGTCGTCCTTGCCACGGCCGACGTTCTGGCCGGGGTGGATGTGCGTGCCGCACTGACGGACGATGATCTCGCCAGTCTTCACGAACTGACCATCGAAACGCTTGGTGCCAAGGCGCTGACCACGGGAGTCACGGCCGTTACGGGAGGAACCAAGACCTTTTTTATGTGCCATGTCTGATACCTACTCTCTACAGTTCTCGGAGATGAGCTACTCGGCTGCCGGAGCCGTGGCGTCCTCGGCGACCTTCTTGGCGCGAGAGGTGGCCTGGACCTTGGTGATCTTCAGCTTGGTGAGCTGCTGACGGTGACCCTGGAGCTTGTGATAGCGCTTGCGCTTCTTGAACTTGTAGACAAGCTGCTTCTCACCCTTGAACTGGTCGACGATCTCAGCAGTGACCTTAGCCTTTGCGAGCTTGGCAGGATCCGTGACGATCTTCTTGCCATCATTGAGGAAGAGGACGGGGAGCTCGACCTTGGTGCCGACCTCGCCCTCGATCTTCTCGACGGTGAGAACATCATCGGTGGCGACCTTATACTGCTTGCCGCCCGTTGTAACGATTGCGTACATTGTTTCTTGCCCTTCATGCATCAGTTAGTGCAACAGCCGAATATAGTAGCAGTGGTCACGGGGAGCGTCAACAAAGACCGGAAACATTTCCCCAGCGTATTCACAAGTTGCCCTCAGATCGACCGTGACGGACCCCAGAGGGAGCCAATGGCGGCGCGGACCGTGATCATCGGGTGCCGAAGAGCGGGTCGTGGAGGACGCCGTCGACATCGATGCTCTGGTAGACGCGCTCGGGGCGGTACGACGAGATGGCGACGAGATCCTGGATGCCCCGTGAATCGATGGGCTCCTCCCCGAGGCTTCCGCCAACGAGGATCCGATCGAGGGCGGCGAGCACGATCTCGGGGCGCAGGGCACCGTCGTTGTCGCAGCGCGTGTCGAGGACGAGGAGGCAGTCGCATCCGAGCCCCTCGCCCGAGACGAGCTCGTGAGAGGACAGCGTGCGATCCAGATCGAGCATCTTGGATTTCTTGCCACGCGTGTAGGGGATCTGGTGCAGCGCGGCGACGCGGTCCATGGCCGCGCGGATGTCGTCCATGCGCCCACGGTAGGGATCCGAGAGGACGAGCCCGATCTGATAGCCGACGCGGGT
>JAXDWR010000041.1:0-2600 GCA_034088265.1 Collinsella sp.
GACGAAGTCGTTGGGATCGAGGTTGTCGGGAAGGATCACGCAGCGAAGATCGATGGAATCTCGCTCGATGAACTGTATGGCTCGCTCCGCGGCCTTCTGCCCCGCGGCATCGCCATCGAAGAGGTAGACGATGCGCTTCGCGAAACGCGTCAGGGTCTTGACATGGTGCTCGGTGAGGGCGGTGCCCAAGGTGGCCACCACGTTCTTGATGCCCGCCTCCCAGCAGGCGATGCAATCGGTGTATCCCTCGACGACCACGGCCTCGGTCTGAGCCACGATGTGCTCCTTGGCCCAGTTGAATCCGTAGAGGTTGCGCTTCTTGTGGAAGACCGGGGTCTCCGAGGTGTTGAGGTACTTGGGCTCGCCGTCGCCGACGATGCGACCGCCGAACGCGATGCATCTCCCCTGCTCGTCGAAGATGGGGAATATCACGCGCTCGAAGAAGCGGTCGGCAAGGCCCCCACCGCGCCGGTCGATGGCCACGTTCGCGTCGACCATCTCGCGAGGGGTGAACCCCTTGCTGGAGAGATGGCGCACGAGCGAGCCGCGCCCTGTGGAATAGCCCAAACGGTAGCGGCGGCACACATCGGCGCCAAGGTCGCGGACCTTGCAGTAGTCGCGGCCCCGACCGTCCTTCCCCCGCATGAGCATGGTGTGATAGAACTGCGAGGTCTCCTCGCAGACATCGATGAGCCGCGAGCGCTTGGTGCCGCGGCGCTCCGCGAAGCCGGACTCCACGATCTCGATGCCCGCACGGTCGGCAAGATAGCGGATGGCATCGGGGAAGCTCAGGTTCTCGCGTTTCATGATGTAGGTGAAGGCGTCGCCGCCCTCGCCGCACCCAAAGCAGTGCCAGACCTGCGTGGCCGGGATGATGTGGAACGAGGGGGTCTTCTCGCCATGGAAGGGGCAGCAGCCCCAGAACTCATGGCCGCAGGGCTTGAGCTCCACGGTCTCCTGGACGAGCTCGACGAGATCCGTCGCAGCCCGCACCCGATCCTTGTCTTCGTCGCTGATCATGGTCGTATCGCAATCTCCGAGTCGCCAAAGAGCTCGCGGGTTCGGGCGATATCGGCCTTCACCGCGCGGATGAGGTCATCGATCCCCTCAAAGGTCGTCGAGGGGCGCAGGCGCCTGTCGAAGACGATCGCGATCCGCTTTCCATAGAGATCGCCCTTGAAGCCGAGCAGGTTGGCCTCGAGGCGGGCGGAACGGATGCTGTCGGCGAACATGGGAGGGACGCCGACGTTGATCGCCGCGGGCCAGGCGCGATAGCGCGGCTGCGAGCCCTGCGAGGACAAGGGATCCGGCGAGTCTCCCACGACGGCGAAGCCAGCGTACACGCCGTCGACCGGCATCTGGATGCGCGGCGGGACGGACACGTTGGCCGTGGGGAACCCCATGCCCGTGCCCTGCCCACGGCCCGCTTGGACGACGCCCCAGATGGCATGGCGCCGCCCCAGCTCGATAAGCGCGGCGTCGAGCGCGCCTCGGGAAATGAGTGAGCGGACCCTTGTCGAAGTGATGGCGTGCCCGTCATCGAGCACCAGCTCGTGACCGACGACGTCGATGCCGCGATCCGCACCCCAGGCACGGATCACCTCGACCGTCGACGCACCGCGCGCGCCGAGCCGGAAATCGGCCCCCACGTTGATGGAGCGGATGTCCAGGATCCCTCCGAGGACGCCGCGGAGGAAGCCCTCGTGACCGAGAGCGGCGATCGAGGCGGTGAAGGGGACGACGACGACCAGATCGACCCCGCTTGTGGCGAGCGCGGAGACGCGCTCGGGCAGCTGCATGAGCTTGGGAGCCGGATGGCTGCTCACGACCTCGTCGGGATCGGGGTCGAAGGTGATGGCGACCGCGGCGATCCCACGGGCGCGAGCGTCGGCGACCGTGCGGCGCAAAAGCTCGATGTGCCCCACATGGCAGCCGTCGAAGGCACCGATCGCCACCGCGCAGGCAAGCGGGGTGGACGCCGGGGCGGCATCGATATCGAGAGTGAGGACGGGGGCCCGACGGCCCCCGAGGCAGATATCGCGTGAGAGCTGCGAGGAGAGGTCGCTCATGCGCGCACCCCCTCGATGCCCTGGGGGAAGACGTGCTCCATGACGGCGCGATCGCCCTCGCGGCGTGCGATGGCGACGAGCTCACCCTGATGGACGAGAGCCACCCGCGAGGACAGCGAGCCGTCCGCCCAGCGGGGGTCGCGCAGGGGGCGGCCAAGCAGCACGTCGGCGTGCTCGTCAGCGTCGATGGGCACCGCGGAGAGACCCAGGGCGCGGGCGGGATCGAGCGCGGATTCGCGGGCGAGCTCGGGGGTGAGCCCATCCACCTGGACGCAGGAGCCCATCGTGATGGAGCCCGATGCGGTGCGACGGAGCGCTGAGATATGGGCGGCCGATCCGGCGGCCCGCCCGATATCGCGAGCGAGCGCGCGGATATAGGTGCCCTTGCTCACGGTGAAGGCGACGGTCCAGACAGGCGCGCCCTCGACGCTCCCATCGATAGCGATCAGGTCGGCGGAGACCACCTCGATGGGCCGGGAGGGCAGCTCGACCTCATCGCCCGCGCGAGCGCGCTTGTAGGAGCGCACCCCG
>JAXDWR010000042.1:0-2091 GCA_034088265.1 Collinsella sp.
CGAGGTCCATACGGCCATATTCACCTCGGCCACCATGTCGGTATCGGATGAGTTCACGCACTTCAACCATGCGGTGGGACTCGACCGCCTTCCGGACGGGGCCTCTCGCACCCTGCATCTCGACTCGAGCTACGATTTCGATCGGAATATGGCGGTCGTCGTCGCCGGCGACATCCCCGACCCGCGCGACCGGATCGCTTACCTCGCCGCCCTTGAGAAGATGCTCGTCGATGTCCACATCGCGATGGGAGGGTCGACGCTCACGCTCTTCACCAACAGGCGAGACATGGAAGAGCTCTATGAGCGTGTCTCCCCGCTCCTCGCTCGCGAGGGCTTGGAGCTGGCATGTCAGGTGCGAAACGCAAGCGTCAAGCGTCTCAGGGATCATTTCATCGCCGAGGAATCCTCGTCGCTGTTCGCTCTCAAGGCGTTTTGGGAGGGATTCGACGCCTCGGGCGACACGCTTCGCTGCGTCGTGATCCCTAAGCTCCCCTTTGCGAGTCCCACCGAGCCGCTTGCGTGCGAACGGAATATCCGCGAGGACCGGGCATGGGCCCGATACGCCCTTCCCGATGCGATCCTCGAGGTCAAGCAGGCAGCTGGCCGCCTCATCAGAACCTCCACCGACAAGGGCGTGCTCATCCTGGCGGACTCCCGGCTCGTCAGCAAGGGGTACGGTAAGAAGTTCCTCAAATCGCTTCCCACATCCTACCAAAGGATCGATTGCGCTCAGATAGGTCGCTTCCTGGGAATCTGGCGCGCGTCGAACAAGGGGTGAGACGGCTCCATGGTCATGGGATGAGGCTTCGTGCGTAGTCTCGCAGCCTTTCCCTCATGGAGGCCGGCGCGATCAGGCTTATAGCCCCGTCGGACCCTAGGATCTGATCGAAGAGCCATGGTTCGGAGCCCACGTGGACATCCACGCTGAAGCCGTCCCCTTGCCGCCGGATCGTGCCCATCTCCATCCCGGCCCATCCGGTTTGACGGAGGGTTCGCTCATCGCGAAAGACGACGGTCGCCACGGCGGCGGCCTTCAAGAGGGCCAGCGCAGCGCCCTCATCGCGGTGGGGATGGCGCTCCACCGAGTCGTCGGTCATCTCGACGCTCTCTATGCGGTCGAGTCGATAGCTCCTCTCATCATCTTTATCGACATCCCAGGCCACCAAGTAGACCTTGCCTTCGGAGAAGGTGATCCGGTGGGGGTCGATGATCCGTTCACGAGGTTCCGCGTCGTTTGAGCCCCGGTACATGATGAGGCAGCGGATGCCCATCTTGATGGCCTCGTCGAGGCGCTGGTGGAAGGGGCCGTATACCGCGGTGTCCCCTATCGCATCACCTTCGGGCAGGATCGATCCAAGTGGGAGGAGGGCCTCGCGCGCCCTCGCGCGCAAGCCGTCGTCGACTTGCAGCTCGTGAAGCACGTGGGAGAGGACCATGCCCTCTTCGAACGAGAGGCGGATCGGGGACATGCACGCGGCGTCACCCAGAAGCGCGATCTCATGGTCATCCAGGGTCAAGGCGATTCGCGCCCCATGGCTCGTGTCGACGAGCGAGGACAGCAGCTCGACGATCAGCGGGAGCTGGGAGCGATCGAGGTTGAGCGATCGACATGCGTCGTCAATCTCCATGCGCTGCCCCTGCGCGCGGGAAAGGATCTCGATGAGTCCGATTCCCGCATCGAGCATGCGCTGCGAGCTCATTCGGGTTTTATGCGCCAAGGGAGTCCACCGTCCTCTCGATGCTGTCTCGCCACATGTCGACCACGACTGTCGGTTCCAGGGGCTTCATCCCCAGGCTCGAGTGCGAGAGGGCGAAGCGCGCTGCCGCCATCGGATCGCGGATCTCGATGGACCAGAGCCATGATCGGTCGTCCGCGCGCTTGATCGCGCCGCGTCTGTGGGTGATTCGCTCCACCTCGGCGCGCGGGATCCCCTCACGAAAGGAGAAGAGGGCCCGCATGGGCTCACCCCCGCCAAAATCAAAGGAGAGGAAGAGGTGGTCGAGGACGGAGAAATCCTCGGGGATCTGGTAGGAACCGGACGGCTTGAAGACCCGCTCGATGCGATCGATCCTAAATGTCCTGAGGGCGCC
>JAXDWR010000043.1:0-2262 GCA_034088265.1 Collinsella sp.
AGCGGCCTCCATGTCGCCGTCAGCCTCGACGAGAGCCTTCTTGCACTCCATCATCGGGGAGTCGGTCATCTCGCGGAGCTGCTTGACCATAGCGGCGGTGATCTGAGCCATGATGCTTCCTTTCGGTGAGGTTTGGACGAAGTGGGTGTCGCCTACTCGGCGTCGGCAGCCGCCTCGGGGGCAGCGGCCATCTCGGCCTCGGAGATCTGCTCCTTGCCGGAGCCGGCGAGGCAGGCGTCGGCGAAGAGCTCGCACATGAGGGAGACGGCGGAGATGGCGTCATCGTTGCAGGGGACGCCGAAATCGATCTCGTCGGGATCGGAGTTGGTGTCGATCAGGGCGACGACGGGGATGCCGAGGCGCTTGGCCTCCTTGATGGCGTTCTCCTCGCGCTTGGTGTCGATGACGAAGAGCGCGGCGGGCAGGCCCTTCATGTCGCGGGCGCCACCGAGGTTGGTCTGGAGCTTGGCGAGCTCCTTGCCGAGGACGGCCTGCTCCTTCTTGACGCGCAAGGCCATGGAGCCGTCAGCGACCATGCCCTCGAGCTCCTCCATCTTGGCGATGCGGCTCTTGATGGTCTGGAAGTTGGTGAGCATGCCGCCGAGCCAGCGCTGGTTGATGTAGGGCATGCCGGCGCGCTCAGCCGCGGTCTTTACGGCCTCCTGGGCCTGCTTCTTGGTGCCGACGAAGAGGACCTTGCCGCCCTTGGCGCAGGTGTTCTTGAGGAAGGTGTAGGCCTGGTCGGCGTTGATGATGGTCTGCTTGAGGTCGAGGATGTAGATGCCGTTGCGCTCACCGAAGATGTACTCGCGCATCTTGGGGTTCCAGCGGCGGGTCTGATGGCCGAAGTGGCAGCCAGCCTCGAGAAGGGTGCGGATGTTGATCGTGGTAGCCATGAATACCTCCTGTGGTTCGGTTCCTCCGCGCGGTGTCGACCTCGCCGACCACCCGATCTCCTGCTACCTTGGATCGGGCACCACGGTCTGCGAGTAGCCGCGCGTGCGTGATACGGTGTCGCCGATGGGGCAACCCGATGCATGATAGCAGGATTCTGAAGAGAATCCAAGATAGGGGCGTCTGTTGTGTTCGAGTTATGGCGTCTCCCCCGCCCGTGGGTGGGCAAGGCGCAGTGCCTCCTTCATGCGCTCGGTGGTGAGGTGCGTGTAGAGCTGGGTCGTGGAGAGGCTCGCGTGGCCCAGGAGCTCCTGGACGCTCCTCAGATCCGCGCCCCCCTCCAGAAGATCGGTGGCGAACGTGTGGCGCATGGTGTGGGGCGTTATGTCGGAGGGGAGCCCTGCGCGGCGGGCGAGGACGCCGAAGCGGTACCTGAGGGCGGAGGAGTCCATGGGGCGACCGCGGTCGGATATGAAGAACGCACGCCTGCCGTTCGGTCTCAGGCCGTGGCTGCCGGTCCCCAGGAGCGCGCCACGGGCGCGGACGAGGTAGTCGTCGATGGCCCTGAGGGCGCGCGGATGCAAGGGGACGATGCGCTCCTTCGACCCCTTTCCAAACAGGCGGATGAGGCCCTGCTCGATATCGAGGGCCTCGATATCGAGTCCGGCTAGCTCGGAGATGCGTGCGCCGGTCGCATAGAAGAGCTCGAGCATGCAGGCGTCGCGGATGCCCTGAGGGCAGGAGGGATCGGCGGATGCGAGGAGGCGCTCCATCTGATCGGCGGTGGCCGTCCGGGGAAGCGTCGCGGGGAGCTTCTGGGAGAGGATGACGTCGGCGGGGTTCGCCTCGATGGCCCCTTCGACCGCGAGCCACCCCATGAGCGATCGAATGGCCGAGAAGTGGGCCGAGACGGTGGTGGGCGCGTATCCGGCGGCGCGAAGGGATCCCAGGTAGAGCCTGAGATCCCGCGCTTCGGGGCGCATTCCATCCAGGTCTTGCGCGTCGCACCATCGAGCGTAGGCCTCAAGATGCTGGCGATACGCCCTCATGGTCTCGGGCGAGAGCCCTATGGTCCTCGTTCCATACGCGATGAAATCGTCGATCGATTCGCGGAGCCCGCGCCCCTCCCCCTCACCTTCCATGCGCGGCGAAGAGGTCGGGCCTTTGGGCGAGGTAGGCATCGAGGGCGCGCGCGCCACGGGCCGAGTAGGCCGCATAGCGATCGCGCTTGGAGCGCCTGATGCCGTCCTCAAGGGGCGGGATGATGCCGAAGTTGACGTGCATGGGCTGGTAGTTCGTGGTTTCCGGATCGGTCGCATAGGAGACGAGGGCGCCGAGGACCGTCTCGCGGGGCAGTTCGACGGAATC
>JAXDWR010000044.1:0-98509 GCA_034088265.1 Collinsella sp.
TATGATGGTCTTTGTTAACGGTGATCGCTTCCTTTGGGGCGGAGAAAACGATCCTTCCCTGGTCGATGCAGACCACGACATCGGCGATCTTCTCCAGATCGCTCGTGATATGGCTGCTCATGAGGATGCCGTTGCCCAAGGAGCCGTCGTCGCCCTCCTCGGCCACGAACGTGCTGAGGATGTCCAGGATCTCATCGCGGGCCATGGGATCGAGCCCGGCAGTCGCCTCATCCAAGATGAGCAGACGGGCCCCATGGGAGAGCGCGCATGCGAGCGACAACTTCATGCCCATGCCACGCGAGAGGTCCTTCAGGTTCTTGGCGCCATCCAGCCCGAAGCCCTCGAGGCGGCGCACGAACCCATCGGCGTCCCACGCCGCACCATAAGCACCGGCCATCATCGTGCCCACCTCGCGCACCCTCAGGTGACCAGGCAGGGAGAGGGTGTCGAAGACGACACCGATCTGCCCCTTGACGCGGGACGCCGACTCCGAGGAGAGCGCCCAGGAATCGTGTCCCAGCACCCTCGCGCTACCCCCGTCCAGGGATATCATCCCCAGCAGGGCGCGTATCGTCGTCGACTTGCCCGCACCGTTCTTCCCCACGAAGCCGACCACCTGGCCCGGCTCCACGACGAGGTCGACATCGCGCAGCGAGAACCCGTCGAAGTTCTTCACGAGTCCATGCGCCTCGATGAGGTTCCGATTCCCAGCCGCGGCATGCGCCTTCGCTGCCTTCATCTATTCATCACTTCCCAAAAGGTTCGAGAACATCTCGATGAGCTCCGGATCGCTCAGGCCCATGGCCCGACCCCCGTCCACCGAACGCAGCATCCACGATTCGATCTCGCGCAGACGCTCCTCGCGCATGAGCTCCTGGTTGCCACCCGTCACGAAGCAACCCTTCCCCTGCACGGTCTCGATGAACCCCTGGGACTCGAGCTCGGAGTAGGCGCGCTTGGTGGTTATGGCACTCACCCTGAGGCTACTCGCAAGCGCCCGGATGGAGGGGAGCTGCTCGGCGGGGGCAAGGGCACCCGTCATGATCTGCTCTTTGATCTGCGCTGCGATCTGCTCGTAGATGGGCCGATCGCTTGAATTCGAGATGACGATTTCCAACTGACTTCCCTTCTCTGTCCGTCCGGGCGTCCCCAAGGCGGCTCACAAGCGATGACGGTCGACTCGTCTTCGCCTGCGCGAGTATACTGTATATACTCGATATATACAGTATATACAATATAAGCCCGCATGCAAGGGAAATCATCTTTGAATTCGCAGGATATGATTTCGCAAAAGTAGATGAAACCGGCCAAAAGAAGGGGCCGAGCCCGCAGCAGCCGGGTCAAACAGAAGAGGGGACCGGGTCCGCAGCAGCCAAGCCAAACAGAAGAGGGGGCCGGGCCCGCACCAGCCGACCCGGCCCCTTGCCATTCAGCCGATCAGGCGTCCTCGTCGCCCGAGCGGGCGCGCAGGCGATTCGACACCATCGCCCCCGCGACCACGAGCAGCATGGCCACTCCACCGATCCCAAGCGCCAGGGCCAGGTTCCCGCTCCCCACGGCGGCTGCCGCCGCAGTGGAAGTGATGATCGAGGGCAGGCGCCCCAACGTGCAGATGGCCAGCACGGAGGCGAACCTGATGGGGGTGAGCCCGGCGAAGAAGGTCAGGAAATCCTTGGGCGTTCCGGGCACGAGGAAGATCGCGAGCATCACGAGCTCGAGACGACGCGTGTTCCGCAACCAGGTGTATCGCTCCATGATCGAACGGTCGAAGAACAGGCCGACCACGCGCCAGCCCCATCGCCGGACCGCCCAGAACACGATGCTCGACCCCACCGCCGATGCGACCAAACACAGGATCGTGCCCTCCACCGCCCCGAACGCGTATCCGCTCGCCAGCTCGATGGGCTCGCCCGGGAGCACCGCCACCAAGATCTGGACGACGTTGATGCCCACCATAACCAGCCGGCTCATCACCCCGTGATCGCGCACGAAGGCGCGCACGGCATTGGCGTCGGCGAGCCATGCGAGCACCCCCGGAAGGTATCTCCAGCATGCAAGGGCGATGGCGATGGCAAGGGCCGTGACCACGAGCACGACGCGCCCCCTCATGCGCGAGAGCTCCGCATCGGAGACGGGGCTGGAGGATGCGGGACCCCCGCCCCTCGCGGTATCGGAGACGCGGCTCGGATCGCATCCGCAGAGGCGCTGCACCTTGGCGCTATCTTTCATGGGGAACCCCCTTCCGACAGCCCGCGTCGATCGCATCTGCAGCGCCCGATCCATTCGCACCGGCGCCATCCACGTTGAACTCGACTCTCACGCGGGCGCCTCCCCATGGCGAGGCGCCAAGCTTGACCGCGCCCCCATGGAGCCGGACGAGCACCTGGACGATGTTGAGTCCCAGCCCGAGGTGGATGGCGCCCTTGTCCTCGCCATAGAACGGCTCGCAACCACGATGCAGGGCCTCCGGTGAGAAGCCCGGGCCGTCGTCGTCCACCGTGACGGCGAGCATGCCCCCATCCGCACGCTCGGTCGTGAACCCGATGCGGGACCGGGCATGGGAGCAGGCGTTGGAGAGGATGTTGTCGACGACCTCCTCCATGAGCGGGACATCGGCGCTGATGGGAGATGGCTCCATGATCTTGATCTTCGCCTCGAGGTGGAGGTCGCGGTCGATGGCCTCGACGATGTCGCCGACGCGGGTGAGGAGACGCGTCGAGACCAGAAGGTCATCGCTGCGCTCGAGCGAGAGCGGGCGATCCTCGAGAGAGGAGATGCCACTCATCGCGACGACGTACGACTCGAGCCTCGACACCTGCTCCAGAAGCGAGTCCATCGTCGCGGGCGAGGTCCCCTCGCCCCGCTCCGCGCGCATGCGCGCCATCTCGAGCGTGCCCCTGATGACCGTTATGGGGGTCCGCAGGTCATGGGCGAACGCCGCGTTGAGGCGGCGGCGCTCGAAGGCCGCACGCGAGAGATCGCGCTGGGCGTCGGCAAGCGAGCTCCTCATACGCTCGAAGGCGGAGCCGAGGCGTCCAAGCTCCGACCCCTCGACCGGCGGAAGGAAGAAGTCAAGGTCCTGACGCGCTATCTTCTCCGCCGCCCTCTCGAGTTCCCCAAGCGGGCGAGCGAGGCGCTCACGGTAAAAACGGAGGAAGAACCAGAGTCCGAGGACGCAATAGGCCACGAAGGGGAAGACGCCGTCGAAGATCCGAACCGCGCGACCGGTCGCCGTGAGGTACTCGTCGATATCCTGCTGGACGTAGTACGCCATGTTGGAGACCTCGATGCCCTCGCCCAGTTCGGACACGCCGATATCGCCGATCTGCCGTCGGAGCGAGCGCTGCTCGGCATCATAGGACGCGAGCTCATTTGGATCGATTGGACCCTCCACCCTCAAGGAGAGGGCCCGGTCCCCAGAGCCGGAGCCGGAGCCGACCGCATCCTCCACGATATTCGAGCCCCAATCGTAAAGCGTCAGCCGTTTGTCAATGCGGATGGCGTCGAGCGAGGCATAGGTCCTCACGGACCGGGTCGCGGATGCGCCCTCTGCCGGATCGTCCTTGGGCGGCGTCGTGGCACGCCCCTCCATGAGGGACCGGATTCCCAAGAAGACCTTGGTTCCATCTTGAAGGTCTATCGATGTGGCGGGAACCAAATCCCCAAGCTTGTCGTCATAGACGTAGGGGCCGTTATCGATCTCGACCGCGTCGAGGTACCACGCGCTCCTGAAGAAGATCTCGTCGACCATGTTGATGAGCGCGAACGACATCGTGGTGGCGATCACAAGGTAGATGGCCAGATAGGCGGTGAACGCAGCCATAAGCGGCAGGCCCCGCCACCATCTTCGCACTCGACGGGCAACGGCCCGAAGGCGCCCCTCGCCTGCAAGCGGTCCCCAAGACGCCAGGGAGTCCCGCTCGGCCCCCTTCTCCAAGGCCCTTCGCTGGATGCTCTCCACCTGCTTGGAGAAATGCCTCTCGGCGCGGCGCTCGAGCATTCGGCCCCAAGGCCTCATCGCGCGCCCCACTTGTAGCCCACGCCCCAGATCGTCTGGATAACGTCCTCATCCGCCCCGGCGGAGAGGAGCTTCTTGCGGATCCGTCGAACGTGCTCACGCACGATGGAGGGGTCGCCATCGGCCTCCCATCCCCACACCTGCTCGTAGATGAGACCACGATCGTAGACGCGGCCCGGACTCTTGCTCAGAAGGGCCACGATGTCGAACTCGCGTCGCGTGAGGGGGAGGGGCGAGGATTTCCCCTGCGCCGTGGAGACCTCGATGGTCCTCTCGGCGTAGTCGATGGTTATGTTGGAGAAGAAACGCACACTCTGCGGAGCCGTCGTTCGACGGCGTTCCTCGCGAGCAAGGTGCGCGCGAACCCGCTGCCCGAGCACGTTGAGGGAGAAGGGCTTGAGCACGTAATCGTCACCGCCAGAAGCGAAGCCATCGAGCTGGTCCGCATCCTCTATGCGCGCGGTGAGGAAGATGATCGGACAGGACATGCGCTCGCGAATGCGCTGGCAAAGCTCAAAGCCATCCATACCCGGCATGTTCACGTCCAAGAGGATGAGGTCTATCGGAGCGGACACCCCGTCCAAGCTCCTCTGGATCTCATCCAGGGCGCCGAGCGCGTCGTTGGCGATGGCGATATCGTAGCCTTCCATGGTGAAGAACTCACCAAGCATGGTAGCGATGGCCGCTTCATCGTCGACGACCATCAACCGGTGCCGTGCGTCCATATCCCTCCTCGCATCGCAATCGATTCCACCACGTCCACCATGATGGCATCGAAGTGTCGACTTTGTTCCTACAAGACGAGGATGACGAAAATGTAAGCCACGAACGGCGAGATGAGGCGGGCCATAGCCGATCGAGGGAAGCTTCATCGGAATGAGGACGGCCGTTGCCAAAATCAGATCCATCTGAACTGTTTTTCAAGGGTTATGTACGACTCAACCTCGAATAGGACCGAACGATGGATCCGTCACTCCGAGATCATCTGGGGTTTTGGGGGAGCGAGACCGCCCATTATGGGATCGTCTTCCACCCAGTCGTACAAAACCTCAAAATAACAGCTCGCGGAAAGCATCCATTGGAGACGGCGTCCTCCGGACCGGAATAGAAGGCTGAATGACGCAAAGGGCACCGCCCCGCACGACCATCATGGCGAAACGGCGCCCTCAGCCCCCCCTACAGGCACCCGATCACCTTGTCTCCCATCTCCTTGGTGCCCAAGAAGAGGTCATCGGGGGTTCCAGGAGCGGCGATGTCGCGCGTGCGCCACCCCGCATCGAGCACCTGCGTGACGGCCGCGTGGACCGCGTCTGCCGCATCGGGCATATCCAGGCTGTAGCGCAGCATCATCTCGACGGAGAGGATCTGCGCCAGGGGGTTGGCCACCCCTTGGCCCGCGATATCGGGAGCGCTCCCATGGCTCGGCTCGTACAGGGCGACGCCGTCTCCCAAGCTCGCCGAAGCCAACATGCCAAGCGATCCGGTGATCTGGGCAGCCTCGTCCGAAAGGATGTCGCCGAACATGTTCTCGGTCACGACGACATCGAAATCGGCCGGTCGGCTGATGAGCTGCATCGCCGCATTGTCGACGAGCACGTCCTCCAAGGCCACGTCCGTATACTCCTCGTCGTGAACGCGGTGGACGACCTCGCGCCACATCCGGCTCGTCTCGAGCACGTTGGCCTTGTCCACGCTCGCCACGGCACCCCGACGGCGACGAGCCGCCTCGAACGCCTGGCGGGCGATGCGCTCGATCTCGAACTCACGGTATTCGAGCGTGTCGTAAGCGCGCTGGCCGGGCGCACCTCCAGCGCCTGCACCCGGCTCGTCATAGAAGCGCTCGCGCCGACCGAAGTACAGACCGCCCGTGAGCTCTCGGACGATCATCATATCCACCCCGTCGATCACATCGGGACGAAGGGTGGACGCATCGGCGAGCGCCGGGAAGATCTGAACGGGCCGCAGGTTCGTGTAGAGACCGAGCTCCTTGCGGATCCCCAAGAGCCCCTGTTCAGGACGGGGCGCAGCGGGATCCGTGGAATCCCACTTTGGGTCACCCACCGCGGCGAGCAGCACCGCATCGGACGTGCAAGCGGTTTCGAGGGTGCTCGAGGGGAGCGGATCCCCCGAGGCGTCGATCGCAGCGCCTCCGATGAGCTCGTCGACGAGCTCGAACCCGACCCCGCATCGATCCCCGATCGCACGGAGCACCTTCTTTCCTTCGGCCATGATCTCGGGACCGATCCCGTCTCCTGGCAGGCAGCAAATCTTGAAGACCTTTCCCATATCCTTACCTCTCCCCGCGGCAAGAACGCCGCGGCCCCTCCTCTCCGCACCGGGTGCTCGGAAAGTTCGAACCTATCGATCTGAGACGATCCTCGCTCGCGTCCGCGCGACCAAGCCGCCCGCCTGGATTATCTCGGCCACAAACGGAGGGAACGGCTCCGCGGTGAAGGACTCCCCCGTCTGCTCGTCGACGATGGCCCCCGTCTCGGTGTCGACGGAGACCACGTCACCCGCCGCGATCGCATCGACCGCCGAGGAGCACTCCATGATGGGAAGCCCCACGTTGATCGCATTGCGATAGAAGATGCGGGCGAAGCTCTTGGCGATCACCACCGAGACGCCAGCCGCCTTGAGCGCGACCGGGGCATGCTCGCGACTCGAGCCGCAGCCGAAGTTCTCCTCGGCCACCACGATGTCGCCCGGCTTGACGGACGACGCGAAGGACGGGTCGATGTCCTCCATGGCGTGCGCGGCCAGATGCGCATGGTCGGAGCTGTTGAGATAGCGCGCAGGGATGATGACATCGGTGTCGACATCCCTGCCATAGCGGAAAACGGTACCCTTGAACTGCATGGCGTTGCTCCTCACTGGATATCGGACGGGAGGGCGATGTGCCCGGCCAGGGCGCTCGCCGCGGCGACGGCGGGGCTCGCCAGATAGACCTCGCTGGTCGGATCGCCCATGCGCCCCACGAAGTTGCGGTTAGTGGTCGAGACGCATCGCTCCCCCGCCGCGAGGATCCCCATGTAGCCACCGAGGCAGGGGCCGCAGGTGGGTGTCGAGAACACGCAGCCCGCATCGATGAACACGTCGGCTATGCCCTCGGCCATGCACTGCTTGAAGACGGTCTGGGTCGCGGGTATCACGATGCAGCGGACGGACGGGGCGATGCGGCGACCGCGCATGACCTCCGCGGCGTCACGCATGTCCTCGATGCGACCATTGGTGCAGCTGCCGATCACCACCTGATCTATCTCGATATGCCTGCTCTCCTCGACAGGGTGCGTGTTGGAGGGGAGGTGCGGCCACGAGACGCATGGCCTGATATCGGCCGCGTCGATGCGCACCACGCGCGCGTAGGCGGCGTCCGGATCGGCATGGTACTCGACGGGCTCGCGCTCGCACCGATCCGCGATCCAGGCGCGCGTGACGTCGTCGACCTCGATGATGCCAGCCTTGCCGCCGGCCTCGATCGCCATGTTCGAGATGGTCATGCGCCCCTCCATGGAAAGGGAGCGGATGGTCGATCCGGCAAACTCCATCGCCTGATAAAGGGCCCCGTCGACACCGATCAGACCGATGATGTGCAAGATCACGTCCTTGGCCGAGGCCCCGGGGACGAGATCGCCCTCCACCTCGAAGCGGATGGTCGGCGGGACCTTGAACCAGGCGCGAC
Organism: Collinsella sp.; assembly: GCA_034088265.1. Classification (GTDB taxonomy): domain Bacteria; phylum Actinomycetota; class Coriobacteriia; order Coriobacteriales; family Coriobacteriaceae; genus Collinsella. The sequence goes on from JAXDWR010000044.1 coordinate 7,701, forward strand.
CCGTGGCGAGGCCCACGCCGGCATCCGTCGAGCCCACACCCGTCGAGAACGCCCCGAGGGCTCCGTACGTGCAGGTATGGGAGTCGGCCCCGATGATCAGATCTCCCGGCACGACCGCACCCGTCTCGGGCAGCAACGCGTGCTCGATGCCGGCGCATCCCTGCTCCCAATAGTGCGTGATGCCCTGTTCACGGGCGAAGTCGCGCATCTTCTTGGTCTGCTCCGCGCTCTTGATGTCCTTGTTGGGGGCGTAGTGGTCGGGAACCAGGCACACCCTGTCGCAATCGAACACGCGCCTCGCACCGAGCTCGCGAAACACGTCGATCGCGATGGGCGCTGTGATGTCGTTGGCCAGGACGATGTCCAGGTCGCACTCGACGAGCTGACCGGGACGCACCTCATCGAGCCCCGCGTGCGCCGCGAGTATCTTCTCCGCTACCGTCATGGGTCGTGGCATATCCGCTTCTCCTTCTTGGTTCTTGGCCGCGATGGTGCGCGCCGCTGAGGACGCCGCGCGTGATCGCTACCTCTTGGACTCCCTCTTGTCGACGATCAGCCTGTTCAGCGCGTTGAGATAGGCCTTGGTCGAGCTCACGACGATATCGTTGTCGGAGCCGCGACCGATATGGACCTCGCCGTCATCCGCCGTCACACGCACCGTCACCTCGCCCAGCGCGTCGATGCCGCGCGTCACCGACTTGATCGCGAACTCCGAGAGGTCGTTCTCGACTCGGACGATTTGGTTGACCGCCTTGTACACCGCGTCGACGGGACCGGTTCCAAACGCCGCGACCGTATGCTCCCGGCCCTCCTCGTCGATGAGGGTGAGGGTCGCGGTGGGCTTGAGGGGGAATCCGCAAGAGACCTGCACGGCACCGAGGGACCACACCGCCGCGGTCTCGCGCTCCCGCTCGTGCACGATCGATTCCAGGTCCTCGTCGTAGACCTCCTTTTTCTTGTCGGCGACCTCGAGGAAGGCCTGGTAGATGTTCTCGAAGGCCGCATCCTCGAAGGTGTAGCCGAGCTCGGCCATGCGATGGCGGAGCGCCGCGTGGCCGGAGCGCGCCGTCAGGATGATCTGGGATCCGCCCGCACCCACGTCTGCGGGGTCGATGATCTCGTAGGTGTCGCGCGCCTTCAAGACGCCGTCTTGATGGATGCCGGAGGAATGGGCAAAGGCGTTGGCGCCGACGATCGACTTGTTCGGCTGGACGTTGATGCCCGTGATGGAGCTGACCAGCTTGGAGGCGCGCATGAGCTCGGTGGTCACGATGTCGGTATGGGCGTCCAAGGCGACCTCGTGCATGCGCATGGCCATCACGACCTCCTCGAGCGCGGTGTTGCCCGCGCGCTCCCCGAGGCCGTTGATGGTGCACTCGATCTGCGTCGCGCCGTTCCTCACCGCCTCGAGGGCCAGGGCGGTCGCCATACCCAAGTCGTTATGGGTATGGACCGAGATGGTGACGTCCTCGATCCCCTCCACGCGCTCGCGCAAATCGCGGATGCGGGCGCCGAAATCCCAGGGCATGTTGTAGCCCGTGGTGTCGGGGATGTTGACCACCGTGGCGCCCGCCTTCACGGCGGCCTGGATGATGCGGACGAGGAACTCCTGGTCGGACCGTCCGGCGTCCGCGGCATAGAACTCGACGTCATAGACGAAGCGGCGGGCGTGCCTCACGGCGTGGATCGCGCGCTCGATCGCCTCGTCCTCGCCGATGCGGAGCTTGTCGCGCAGATGGCTCGGCGAGACGCCCAAGCCGGTGTGGATGCGCGGGCGCCGCGCCGTCTTGAGCGCCTCGGCCGCCACCTCGATGTCTCGATCGACCGCCCTCGTGAGGCCGCAGACCGTGCAGTCGTCTCCCGCGATCCGGCCGATCTCGGCGACGCTCTTGAAGTCCCCGGGGCTCGATATGGGGAATCCCGCCTCGATGACATCCACCTTCATGCGGATGAGCTGCCGGGCGATGATGAGCTTCTCCTCGGTGTTCATGCTCGCGCCGGGCGACTGCTCGCCGTCGCGAAGGGTGGTGTCGAAGATGGCGATCTTGCGGCTCATGGCTCCTCCTGCCTCTCTGCCGTCGAGACGACGGATGGTCATGCCATGCAGGGGATCGAGCTGGATCGAAGATCATGGAGACACCCATCGCGCCGACGTCCTGCATAGCGGACGGGTACGCGATGGGTGTCCGGAATAGATATCGTGCGGAAAGGACCCTAACGCGCACCCATGGGGGATAGCGCTAGGCCTAGGATATGCAGGCAGGTATGTGCGATGCGATCCACGGTCGTCCTTTCGTCAACCAACGCACTCCAGTCTAGCAAAGCGCCCGGACCGGGGCGACGGGTAACACAGCCGTTACAATGCGCCCTCAGCGCTCCTCGTAGAGCTCGATGATGGCGTCGTCCTTGACCACGAAGGCCAGGCGCACGCCCTCGCCGATCGCCTCGGGACCGAAGATCGTGCGATCGGCGTCCTCGACATAGGGGTCGAGGTCATCGACCTTGTAGGCGACATGGGGCTGCTTTGAGAGGATCTCGGGAAAGCGCGTCCCCTCCTCGAATTTGAGGTACTCGATCTGATAGTCGTAGGCACCCGGGTCCTCGTTGACCCAGAACCCGCCCCACTCGTTATAGACCATGCCGGGCTTCTTGTTGAGGACGGGGATGCCGATGTGCATGTACTCTGCGCTCATGGCTACTCCTTGAAGAAGACGGGGGTGTGCGCGGGGGTGTTCCACAGACGGAGGAACTCGTCGTCCCACTTGGCGATGTTCATCTGGAAGCCGCCTGCCTCCTGGACGGTGAGGATCTCCCCCACCATGTTGGCGACGACCTCGATGCCAAGACCCTCGAGGTACTCGACGGCGTCCTTGAAGAGCACGAGCATCTCCATCATCGTCGTGGCCCCGCAGCCGTTGATCATGACGAAGGCCTTGTCGCCCGACTCGAGTCCGAGCGCCTCGACGAGCTTGGGGGCCACCATGGCCACGGTCTCCTTCGACGAGGCCATGGGCACGCGCACGCCGCCGCCCTCGCCATGCTGGCCGGCGCCGATCTCCATCTGATCGGTCTCGCCCAAGTCGCCGAAGGACATGCCGTTCTGCGGATGGGTCGCGTCGGTGCTCTTCACGGTGATGGAGGCCATGCTGTCCGCATAGCGCTGGGCGATCTGGGCGACCTCGTCGAGGGTCTTGCCCTCGGCAGCCGCCGCGGCGGCGATGTGGTAGAGCGGGACGCAGCCGGCGAGTCCGCGCTGGTTGTCCTCACCCTCGGGATCGAAGCGCACCTCCTCGCCCGTGACGACCTGGCGGACATCCATCCCCGCCTTCTTGGCGAGCTTCATGGCCTGCTTGCCGGCGAGCTGGTCGCCCGCATAGTTGAGCGTGAGCAGCAAGACACCATGCCCCTTGTCGGCGCGCTTCATGGCTTCGAACACCAGGGCCCCGTTGGGCGCCGCGAAGATGTCCCCGTCCACCTGGATATCGAGCATGCCGGGGCCGACGAAACCCTTCTGGGCGGGCTCATGGCCCGATCCGCCATAGGTCACCACGGTCACGCGGTCGGCGGTCGCCAGGGCGCGGCTCTCGACGATGTGCCCATCCACCGTGAGCACGTCGCCAAAGGCGAGGGCCAGGCCCGCGAGCTCCTCATCGGTGATGGTCGCGGGGTCGTTGATGAACTTCTTCATGGTCATGGATCTCCTCCTTTGGAATCGTCGGCGGCGGCCATGGGGAGTGCCGGCGCCGTGTTCGGCGGGGCGGATGCCTCCGCACCGCCGCTTTCCCACATAGCCTCACGCGGACTCTTGGAAACGGGCCAGACCGCGCCAGAACCGGGCCATCGACACCGCGCCCGCATCCGGCGTGCCGATCGTCTTGTCGCCATAGCTTCGAGCGCGCCCGAACTTGGACGCGAAGCGCTTGGAGTTCTCGGCGCCCGCGTCGGCGGCCTCGGCGCCGGCGGCGATCAGCTCCGCCACATCGCCCTCGGCTGTCGCGACGGCCTCGCTCGCGGGGATGACCGCATCCATCATCGTCTTGTCGCCCACTTCGGCACCGCTCATGTCGGAGAGCTCGGAGAGCGCGTTGGCGACCATCGCCTTGAAGTCGGTGGCGGAGATCTCCTCCCCATCCGGGGCGGCCTCCTGCATGCCGTCGAGCCAGGTGTTCCAAAGCGGCACGGCCGATCCCCCGTTGAGGACCATGACCGCCATGGCGGCATCGTCGAGCATCTCCTGGATCCCGCCATCCGCCTGCTCGACGGCGTCCTTGATGGCGTTGGCGACCTTCCTCATCGTGAGCCCGTGGTCGGCGTCGCCGAACCTCGAATCGATCTCGGTCAGCTCGGCCTCGGCGGCGAGGACCTCGTCGCAGGCGTTGACGAGGCGGGCGGCGAACTCGTCCCTTCTCATATCGAACCCCCCCTATCCCGCGCAGCGCAGGACGCCGTAGTAATGACGGAGCACATCGCGCATCGCGGCGCTACCGGTCTCGAGGAGGTCGAGCCAGTGCTCGGGATGCTCCCCGTACACGCGGTCGAGCGCGGCGACGATGAAGTCGGTGTAGAGGTTCACCTTGGCCACGCCGCCCATGGCGCAGCGAGCCAGGTTGTCATCGCCTGATCCCGAACCGCCATGCAGCACGAGCGGGATGCCGAGCGCCTCGTTGAGCTCGGCCAGGCGCTCGAAATTGATATGGGGCACGCCCTTGTAAGCGCCATGGGCCGTGCCGATCGAGACGGCGAGGGAATCCACCCCCGTCTCCTTGACCAGTCGCACCGCGGCGTCGACCTCGGTGTAGACATTCGCGGACATCCCGTGCGGACAGTCGTCGTCCTCCGTGCCCACATGCCCGATCTCTGCCTCGACCGTGACCCCATGGGCATGGGCGAGCGCGCAGACCTCGCGCGTGAGGCGGATGTTCTCGTCGAGATCCTCGCGCGATGCGTCGACCATGACCGAGGTGAAGCCGAGTCGGATGGCCTCCTCGATCACCTCCATGTGAACGCCGTGATCGAGATGCAAGGCGATGGGCGCCTTGGCGCGGGACGCATGGAACCTACCAAGGTCAGCAGCCTCTTCAAGGCTCAGATGGTCCATATGGACCTCTGCGAAGCTCAAGATGAGCGGCGCGTCGAGCTCGTCGGCGACCCGCACATACGCTCGACACGAGTTGGAGTCCACGAAATCGGGCGACGGGATGGCATATCCGTCTTTATGGGCGAGCTTGAGCATCTCTCCAGAAGGAACCAGCATGTACGCATCCTTTCCCGCGAAGACCGGCGCACCGCACGAGATCAAGGGCGATACGCCACTTGTCCTTATTATAGTGTTCAACTTTTCACAAAAGCCCAGCTCTAGCGATTATGCCGTCCAGCGACAATTTGCTACCGCTTGCAATCACATGCCCCGAGGCCGACTCGTCGATCGACGGAAAACGGTGGGGCGGGCACCTGATGGGATGCCCCATCGCGGTGCCCGCCCCGTGGACGGTGCCCTTATGCCGTGCTCGCGCCGCAGCACATCACCCCTGCTCGGCGAACTCGACCATCGCCTCGGCGAAACCGTTCCGATAGAGGTTGTCGCGCTTGATCTGGACCCAGCCGGACTCATTGACCAGATCGCCGTCGAGCGGGACCCCATAGCGCTGCTCAACATCCGAGCGCGTGAAGACATAGCGCTCCTCATCAAGGTCATCCTCGTCGAAGTCAAGGGGATCAGGGGCCTCCGTCGTGGTGATGCGGATCTCATCCAGCTCGGGCAGGGCGCAGAACAGGGCGGTCACGTCGTAGGCGAGCGCCACCTCCACGGCATCCCCGTCGAGCGAATCGGGAAGATCGCGGAAGGCGAAGGCCAGCACACCGGGGCCGAGCGTCGCATCGATCGCACCCGACCACTCACCCATGGGAAGGTGCCTTATGAGATCCTCGACCCGTGCGGCATCCTCCAACTTCATGCCGAGCCTGTCGGCGATGTCGGTATAACCTGCCTCATGCACCGACTCGATCAGGCCGTCGGCGATCACGCCCTCGAAGTAGACCCTCCCGTCTTGCACATGGATGATCTGCCCTTCGTGAGGCGGCGCGGAGATGAAGCTGCCCCCTTCGTCCGACCAATCAGCCGAATCGCCGGGCTCGCTGACGACGGGACGGGAACCGAAGGGCCGCAGCCCGACCAAGAGCGCCGCCGCGACGCCGATCACCGCGACGACGACGGCGACCACGGGGATCCAACTAGGTCGATCCTTTCCGCGTCGCACGGGATGGGCGACGGCATCACCCAGCTCCCCAGGCCGCGTGGGGGCAGCATCCTCGGCGCCCTCGACGCCTGTGAGCGGGGTGGTGGGATCGACGGCCCCGTCTGTGACGGCCGTCTCGGCCGCCGGCTCCTCCGCGCCCCCCTGGAACTCCCCGAGCTTCCCGCCAAGGACCCCCGCGGCGATGGGGGCGTCCCCCTCGAGGACGTCTTCGATGTCCGTCATGCTCGCCTTCGTCTTCTCGAGCGCCTCGGACGGGTCCATCCCCTCGGCGATATAGTCCTCGTAGCGCGCCACGAGGTTGCCGTAGATCTCCTCCTTGAGCTCGATCATGTCCGAGGTGAGGACCCTTCCCTCGAACAGGCGCTCGACATACATCCTGATCTCGTTCATTTGTCTCCTCCATCCTGCTTGAGAAGGCAGTCGATGATGCTCCTCACGCGCACCCAACGCTCGGTGGCCTCCTTGAGCTCATCGGAGCCGCTCTCGGTCACGCGGTAGTACTTCCTTCGCGCGCCTTGTGTCTCGTCTCCCCAGTAGCTTTCGACGAATCCCTGGCGCTCGAGCCGCTTGAGGCTCGTATAGAGCGAGGGTTCCTTCATCTCGTACTCGCCCCGGCTCGCCTCCGCGATCTCCTTGAGGATCTCGTAACCATAGCTGTCGCCATCGGCGAGGACTCGTAGGATGATGGCGTCGATGTTGCCCCGGATCAGGTCGCTCGCCGCATCCCTTGCCGCCACGTCGGTCACCTCCCCGTTTCGAGTCCATCAGTTGATGCAACTATAACACAAGTACTATGTCTGTCGATATACTTTGCTATAAATAGATTTTGATCTAAGAAAGCCAAGTCCGATAGAGGGACACCGCCGATGGGCATGAGGGGATGCGCTCCGACGCACCCGGACCGAGACCCTCAGCGTGGGCGCGCATCGACCGGGATCTTGGCCACGAAGCACGTTGACCACGGCTCCTCGGGCTGCGCGACGAGCTCGAGGGAACCCCCGTTGAGCTCGGCGCATCGACGGGCGATCGAGAGGCCGAGCCCTGTCCCCTTGCCGGAGGTGCGCGCGACGTCGTCGGTCACAAAGGGCTCGAACAGGCTCCGGGCAAGCTCCGACGAGACCCCGCTCCCGGTATCGAGCACCTCTATGCGGGCGAGACCGGCATCCGATCCCTCCGAAGGGGCAGCGCAGCGGACCGACACCCTCGTGCCCGGCCCGTTGTGGATGCACGCGTTCCCCACGAGGTTCGTGACGAGCCTCTCCATCAGCTCGACGTCGAGCCTCGAGGGAAGCGGGCCGTCCGGCACATGCACCTCCAGGTGGCAACCATGCTGATCGGCCATGGGCCCCAAACCCAGCGAGACGTCGCGCACGATGGAGGACAGGTCGCAGGGCACCAGGTTGACCCGATACTCGGGATGCTCGAGCGCAGAGTACCGAGCCAGCGACTCGAGCATCCTCGAAGCGAGGTCGGCCTTGTCGCGCAGGGCGGCGAGATAGTCGAGACGCTTGTCGGCGGGGACCATGTCGTCATGGAACGCCTGGGCGTAGCCGCGGATGACCGTGAGCGGCGTCTTGATGTCGTGGGAGATGTCGGCGATCATGCGCCGTTTCTCGGACTGTGCCTGATCCAGTCGGCCCGTGAGCTCCACGAAGCCCTCGACGACCGGCTTGAGCTCGGTTGCAACACCGGCGGGATCGATCGCCACATCCCCGCTCCCGCCGTAGGAGCTGATCGCCGACGACAGCGGGCGCAGGGCGGTCCGGATGATCCTGATCTCCACCGCGAACAGGATGATCGTGGCGACGGCGATGAGGGGGACGAGCGCCAGCCAGATCTGCCCGGCCTCGGAGATGGTTCGGGCATATGCGCCCGGATCGATGGTGGGGGAGGCGAACACGATCGTCCGGGGCTCCCCATCACTCGACACCCCGTCGATGCGGTCGATCACATATTGCCGATCCGTGAGGATGCCCGAGAGCCTCGTGTTGTCCACGGTCACGTCGATCCCCTCGGCATCCTCCTCGAAGAGCCCGAGCAGGAGGTAGAACTCGCGCAGGCTGAGCGAGGAGCGCGGCGAGAAGAGCGGTCCCTCCACGATGTTGAGATCGCTGTCCAGAAGCGCGTAGCTCGCGACGTGCTCGAACCCCGTCTCCTCGTTCGCGCCCAACCAGAGCACGCGATACATGGTCTTCCCGTCGCGCTCCTCCTCCAGGACATCGAAGTATCCCCCGCCCGAGCTCCGATCGTTGATGAACTCGAGCTCGTTGACGCCGATGGCGCGGGCGAAAGAGGGGCTTGACGCGTAGAGGGGGGCGCCCTTCTCGCCAAGGACGAGGATCTTGCAGGAATTGAAACGACGGGCCAGCAGGATGTCGTATTCCCCATCGAAGATCTCCTGCTTATGCTCTCGGATATCGGAGGAGTCGGGGAACGCCTCCCGGCTGAGCACGTCCGAGACGCCGTCGATGACGACCACCGAGAGCGCTATGAAAGCGGCGTAGATACCCACCGCCGTGAGACAGCGCACCGTGATGCTCTTGAACATGCTGCGCACGAGGGAGGCGAGCCGCATGGGGACGCCCTCCGGCCATCTACACCTCAAGGCGGTACCCCAATCCCCGCACGGTCCTGATATAGCGCGGATGCGAGGGATCCTCCTCGATCTTCGAGCGGATGTTGGAGATATGCACCATCACGCTCGCCTCACAGGCCATCGCCTGATCGGCGTCGGTCCCGCAGATGGAGGCATAGAGCTGCTCTTTTGAAAACACGCGCCCAGGGGCCGAGAGGAACTGGGCCATGATCTTGAGCTCGGCGGCGGTGAGTGGGATCCGCTCTCCCGCGCGCGTGAACATCAGGCGCTCGGTGTCGAGCTCGAGATCGCCCGCGGCGAGGGCCCGCGACGCCTCCGGAGCCGCCCCCACGCGTCGAAGCATGGCGCGGATATAGGCAGTGACCTCCATTGGGTCGAAGGGCTTGGTTATGTAGCCGTCCGCCCCCACATCCAGGCCGAGCACCTTGTCGGCCGCCATGGAGCGCGCCGAGACGATGATGACGGGACACGTGGAGAAGCGCCTGACCTCCCTGATGAAGTCGTAGCCGTTCATGTGCGGCATCATGAGGTCGACGAGGGCGATCGACACGCTCTCGGAGCGCATGATATCGAGAGCCGCAAGGCCGTCCGGAGCCGAGAGCACGCGATAGCCCGCGCCGGTGAGGTACAGGCGGAGGATCTCGACGATATCCGCATCGTCCTCCGCGATCAACACGGTCGTCGCGTCATCCGGCCTCGAGGCACCCATACCGTCCCCTTCCGCTGCTCTCGCGCCGCGGCGGGATCGATGGCGCGGCGCATCCTGTGACCCATCTTACCGCGTCGGAGCCATCACGCCCGAGGCGCCAGCCACCTTAAAGGAATCCTTAGCCTGGGTTCAGGTGGGCTTTACCGTCATGGCGCATGATCTTGACCATGCAAACGCGATCCGAACCGAGAGCGAGAGACCATGATAAGAACCATCCCGGACCTGCTGGACGGGCGCGCGACCGCCCAGCCCGACCGCATCGCGGCGACCGATGGCCGCGAGAGCATCACCTGGCTCGCGCTTCAAGAGCGCGCGCAGCATATCGCCAGCCACCTCGTCACCGCCGATCGAGCGGGCCAGCCCGTCATCGTCCTCGCCGAGAAGGGGATCGGCGCCCTCGCCTCATGCCTCGGCGTCCTCTACGCGGGCGGCTGCTACGTGCCGATCGACCCCATCTCCGCGCCCGCGCGCCTCGAGAAGGTCTGCCGGGCCCTGGGAAACCCCGCCGTCCTCGTCGATAACGCTTCGGCGCCCCTGCTCAAACATGCCCCCAAGGGGATCGACGCCATCGGCATCGACCGCGCCTTGGCGACGGGGGTCGATCGGGGTGCGCGCGCCGCCGCGCGCGCGCCCACCCTTGGATCGGACCCGGCCTACATCCTCTTCACCTCGGGCTCGACGGGCACTCCCAAGGGCGTCGTCGTATGCCACCGGAGCGTCATCGACTTCGCGCGGTCCTTCACCGAGCTCTTCGGCATCGATGGGACCGACGTGATCGGCAACCAGGCCCCCTTCGACTTCGACGTCTCGGTCAAGGACATCTACGGCGCACTCGTCACCGGCGCGCGACTCGTCATCCTGCCACGTCCCCTGTTCTCCGAGCCCGCCAAACTCGTCGACGCCCTCGCGAAGAACCGTGTCACGACGCTCACCTGGGCCGTCTCCGCGCTCTGCCTGCTCACCAGCCTCCATGCCCTCGACCACGCGCCGCTCCCCGATGTCCGCCGCGTGCTCTTCAGCGGCGAGACCATGCCGACGCGCCATCTCGCCCAGTGGCTCCATCACCTTCCCCAGGCCGACTTCGTCAACCTCTACGGGCCCACCGAGGTCACATGCAACTGCCTCTACCACCCCATCGACCGCTCGCGCGACTACTCCCTCGGCATGCCCTTGGGAACGCCCTTCCCCGACCATGAGGTCATGCTCTTGGACGAGCGGGCTCATCCGGTGACCGAGGCGGGAGGCGTCGGCGAGATCTATGTCCGGACCCCCCAGCTCGCCTTGGGCTACCTGGGAGACCCCGATGCGACCGCGGCCGCCTTCGTGCCCAACCCACTCGATGGCCGCGTCCCCGACACGGTCTATCGAACCGGGGACCTCGCCGAGCTCACCGCCCAAGGCGAGCTCATCTTCAAGGGCAGGCGCGACAACCAGATCAAGCACATGGGCCACCGCATCGAACTCGAGGAGATCGACCTCGCCATCGAGCGCGTCGAGGGGATCGACCGCTGCCGCTGCGCCTACGACGCCCGCAGGCATCGCATCCACGCCTTCATCGAGGGAGGACTCGGAGCCGACGAGGCCGCCCGCATCGCGCAGGGCATGCTCCCCGCCCACCTCATGCCCCACTCCTTCGTCCCCGTCGACGCCATGCCCCTCTCCAAGAACGGCAAGGTCGATCGACGGGCCCTGCTGGAGCTCCACGCACCACGAAGGAGGCGTGCGACGCGCCCCTCCCCGACCCCGCACCATCCCGACAACCACCTTGGAGGCACCCATGACCGATAAGGAGCTCCTCGCCCTCGCCGCCGATTTCGGCACGCCGACCTACGTCTTCGATGCCCGTGCGATCGCCGATCGCGTCAAGAGGCTCGCGCAGGCGCTCCCATCCTCCGTCGAGCTATGCTACGCCATCAAGGCCAACCCCTTCGTCCTTCCCATCCTGTCCCCCCTCGTCGACCGCCTCGAGGTCTGCTCCCCCGGGGAGCTCGACATCTGCGGCGCCTGCTCGATCGACCCCGACCAAATCGTGGTATCCGGCGTGCACAAGGACGAGGAGGCGATGCGCCCCCTCATGCAAGCGGATGTCCTCCCGCATCGCTTCACCATAGAGTCCGCCGCCCAGCTCGAGTTGATCCATCGGCTCGCCCGAGACGCCGGCGTCATCGCCCCCGTGCTCCTGCGCCTCTCGAGCGGGAACCAGTTCGGGCTCGACGCCCGCGAGCTCCGCGACATCGTCGACCGACGCGAGTCCCACCCCCATCTCGATTTCCGGGGCGTGCAGTTCTTCTCGGGGACCCAAAAGCGCCGTGCGCGTCGCCTCGTCCGCGAGATCGAGCGCCTGGGCTCATTTGTCGAGTCGCTCCGAACCGAGCAGGGATGGACCGCCAGCGAGCTCGAGATCGGTCCGGGACTCCCCGTCGCGTATTTCGATTCCGACTCCTTCGATGAAGGGGCCCTGCTCTCCGAGCTCTCGAGAGCGCTGTGCGACCTTCCCTTCGAGGGATCCGTGTCCCTCGAGATCGGGCGCAGCCTCGTGGCGTCATGCGGGACCTTCCTCACCAGCGTCGTGGACGCCAAGACCTGCGCTGGCCAGCGCTACGCCATCGTTGACGGCGGCATGAACCATCTGGTCTATTACGGCCAGTCGATGGCCATGCAGCTTCCCCCTTGCCGCCTGCTCGGATCCACCGAGCGCGACGGCGACGCGGAGCCCTGGAACATCTGCGGGTCGCTCTGCTCGGTCAACGACATCCTGGCCAAGCAGGTCCCGTTTTCCGGGCTGTCCCTTGGCGATGTGATCGCCTTCGAGGATGCCGGGGCCTACTGCATGACCGAGGGGATCTCGCTCTTCCTCTCGCGCGACCTGCCCGCCGTCGTCCTTGTTGGGCCTGACGGAGAGGCGCGCCTCATGCGCCCCCACACGCCGACCCATCCCCTCAACTCCCCTGTCGCCCGGTAAGCGACTGAGAGAACGGGCGCCCGAAAGGTTCGGGCGCCATGGCATCCGACCAACGAACAGGAGCACATCATGGAGACCATCATCGACATCCTCGAGGACCTCAAGCCCGGCGTCGACTACGCCAATCAGACGGAGCTCGTGAAGACCCGCGTCCTCGACTCCCTGACCATCATCGCGCTCGTCGCCGAGCTCGAGGACGAGTTCGACATCACCATACCCGCCGTCGAGATCGTCGCGCAGAACTTCGACTCCGTCGAGGCGATCGATAGGCTCGTCCGCCGTCTGCAAGACGAGGACGAGCTCTAAGCTCGTCGAGCGGACACCTTCTCCCTGCCCGCCCCCAACCGATCGGACTCCGGCATGTCCTCTTTCTGCTCCCCCCTCTTCCTCGGTGCGTTCGTGCCGATCGTGACCCTCCTCTACGGCATCTCGCCACGGCGCGTCCGCCCTTGGCTGCTGCTTGCCGCCAGCTACCTCTGCTTCATGCTCATCAGCGGCGACCTCGTCGCCATGCTCGCCCTGGCGACCACCGTCACCTATGTCGCGGGCCGCGTGCTCGAGCTCCTCGCCATGCAGCGGTCCGCCGCCGTGGCGGCCGACCGCAAGCGGCGCAAGCTCATCAAACGGCGCTATCGCACCCGCATGCGCCTGGTCATCGCCGGAGCGGCGGTCTTGGTCATCGGCATCCTCGTCTATGTCAAGTACCTCGGCTTCTTCAGCTCGATCGCCAACGGCCTGCTCGACACCGCCGGCATCGGGGGGCATCTCGTGCCGCCCTCGATCGGCATCCCCATCGGCATCTCCTTCTACTCCTTGCAAGCGCTCTCGTACCTTCTCGACGTCTACCGCGGGACTTGCGCACCCGAGCGCAACCTGGCAAGGCTCGCCCTGTACCTGTGCTTCTTCCCGCAGCTCATGGAAGGCCCCATCGCCCGATACGACCAGACCTCGAAGGCCCTTTGGAGCGGGGCTCCGCTCAAAGTCGCCAACATCGCGGACGGCACCGTCCGCATCGCCTGGGGCGCCGCCAAGATCCTCCTCGTCGCGAACAGGGTCAACCTCTTCGTCAAACCCGTCTTCGAGAACTTCACGCAGTGGGACGGGACCGTCGTCGCGGTGGCCGCCGTCCTCTACACCCTTCAACTCTATTGCGATTTCTCGGGCACTATGGACATCGTCCTCGGTGTGGGGCGCATCTTCGGCGTCAACCTTCCCGAGAACTTCCGCCAGCCCTTCTGCTCTCGGACCGCGTCAGAGTTCTGGCAGCGTTGGCATGTGACCCTTGGCGCATGGCTGCGCGATTACATTTTCTATCCCGTCTCGCTCGCCGCTCCGGTCAAGCACGTCACCTCCATCGCGCGACGCCATCTGGGCAACCGGCTCGGATCGACGCTCGCTGGAGGGCTGGCGCTCGGATCGGTCTGGCTCATCAACGGGCTTTGGCACGGAGCGGGCTGGCAGTACCTGTTCTTCGGGTTCTACTACTTCGTCCTCATCCTCGGCGCCAACCTGCTCGAACCCGCCTTCGCATGGCTGCGGGAGCGCTTCGATCCCCTCGTCTCCTCGCGCGCCTGGCCGCTTCTCCAGATGGTTCGTACCTGCGCGATCGTCTGCGTCGGTGAGATGTTCTTCCGCGCCCATGGCCTGCGAGCCGGTTTCACCATGTTCCACGCCCTCCTCACGAACTTCTCCCCCACGAGCCTCCTCGACGGCACGCTCCTCGCCCCGGGCATGGACATCGCCGACTTCATCATCGTCGGCATCTTCGTCCTCGCGCTCGCCATCCAGGGCCATCTCAGGGAGTACGGCGGCTCTTCGCTCGAGCGTTTCCGTCAGCGCCCGTTGATCGCGAGCAGCGTCCTCGTGGCCTCGCTCATCTTCTGCATCGCCATCTTCGGCGCCTACGGGGCGGGCTACATCCCCCTCGACCCCATCTACGCGCAGTTCTAGCTTTTCACCCACCGATCCCTGGAGCAACCATGAAGTTTCGTCGCCTGGCGCACGCCCTTCTCCTCCTCGCGCCCTTCGTCCTCGTCATCGGGGCGCTTGCAGCGCTCTCCCCCATCCTGGCACCCAAGAACAACCAAGCCGACCTTGGACAGATCGATCCTCGGGCCAACGGGATCCTCGGCGAGCCCCGCGACAGCATCGATGTCCTGTTCTTGGGCGATAGCGAGGTGTACACCTCCATCGATCCCTTGCAGCTCTGGAGGGAGCGGGGCGTGACCTCATACGATGTCTCGACGAGCGCGCAGCCGCTTCCCTACACGCGCACGCTCCTCAAGCGAGCCCTCGAGCACCAGAACCCCGAGGTCGTCGTCCTCGAGACCAACATGCTCTTCCGCAAGGTGGGTCTCGACGATGCCGTGGCCCGGGAGGTCCTCGACGCCTTCCCCTCGCTCGAATACCACAACAGGTGGAAGAGCATCAAACCGGTCGACTTCACCGCAGAGCCCCGTACCACATGGACGCACGAGCGCAAAGGGCACCGACCGAGTCCCCACATCCAAGCCTCCAGCGCCAAGGGCTACATGACGCCGACCGACGAGCGCGCCGAGATCTCCTTCCTCAACAAGCTGTATCTCTCCGGCCTGATCGACATATGCCGGGAGCGCGGCATCAAGGTGGTCCTCCTCAGCACGCCGAGCACCAAGAACTGGAGCTGGAAGCGGCATAACGCCGTCGAGGACTATCTGGCATCACGCCCCGAGATCGAAGACGACGTGTCCTATCTCGATCTCAACCTCGAGCGCCAAGCGGTTCCCATCGATTGGTCAACCGACACCCAGGATGCGGGCGACCACCTCAACAGCTCGGGAGCCCAGAAGGTGTCGACGTTCCTAGCGAGCTGGCTCACCGATCGATACGATCTCGTCGACCACAGGGGCGATGCCGCCTATCGCAGCTGGGATGGCTTGGGTGAGGGCGCAAGCAAGCAGGAGGACGGCTTGGATTGATGGGCACGTAGATCCCCATATGCACAAAAAGCCGGGTCGCGCACTTTCGCGCGACCCGGCTTTCTTAAAGTCCGTGTCAGTGGTGACGAGTGGGTTACTCGGCCATGAAGTTGCGCTGGACAGCGGAGTCGATCTTGACGCCGGGGCCCATCGTGGAGGACATAGAGATGGACTTCACATAGCGGCCCTTAGCGGAAGCGGGCTTGACGCGAAGGATCTCGGTGTAGAGGGCGGCGTAGTTCTCGATGAGCTTCTCGTCCTCGAAGGAGACGCGACCCAGGGGCACGTGGCAGATGCCGTAGCGGTCGGCGCGATACTCGACGCGGCCGGCCTTGAGCTCGCCGACCATCTTGGCGACGTCCATGGTGACGGTGCCGAGCTTGGGGTTGGGCATGAGGCCACGGGGACCGAGGATCTTACCGATGCGGCCAACCTTGGCCATCATGTTCGGGGTGGCGATGGCGGCGTCGAAGTTGATCTCGCCGGCCTGGATGGCGGCGACGAGGTCGTCGGAACCGATCACATCGGCGCCGGCCTCCTCCGCCTCACGGGCCTTCTCGCCCTCGGCGAAGACGGCGACGCGAACGGTCTTGCCGGTGCCGTGGGGCAGGGAGATGGAGCCGCGGATGTTCTGATCGGCCTTACGGGTGTCGATGCCAAGGCGGAAGTGGGCCTCAACGGTCTCGTCGAACTTGGCCTGAGCGAGCTCCTTGACGAGCTTCACCGCCTGGAGCGGGGTGTAGAGCTGCGTGCGGTCGACCTTCTCGGCGGCAGCGCGATAGTTCTTGCCATGATGCTGAGCCATTTGGAATACCTCCTGTGGTGCAAACGGGCTGTGCCCTTCCACATCGTGCGCGTTGGACGCGCGTTGATAAAAACCTAGGGGATGGTGTTACTCGGCGATGGTGACGCCCATGGAACGGGCGGTGCCGGCAACGATCTTCTTGGCGGCCTCGATGTCGTTGGCATTGAGGTCCGGCATCTTGATCTCGGCGATCTTGGTGAGCTGCTCCTGGGAGAGCTGACCGACCTTGTCGCGCTGGGGAACAGCGGAGCCACCCTTGAGGCCGAGCTCCTTCTTGATGAGGTGGGCCGCAGGCGGGGTCTTGCAGATGAAGCTGAAGGTGCGATCCTCGTAGACGGAGATCTCAACGGGGATGATGTCGCCCATCTTATCCTGCGTGGCGGCGTTGAACGCCTGGCAGAACTGCATGATGTTGACCTGGGCGGCACCGAGGGCAGGACCAACCGGGGGAGCCGGGTTAGCCTGACCAGCAGGGATCTGGAGCTTGATGACGGTGGCAATCTTTTTCTCGGCCATGTCAAACCTTTCCGTACACGAATGTGAACTTGCTATATCGTCAGCGCGTACCCGCTAGAAGCACTTCGGAGGATGAGCGGTCGACCGAAGAAGCACGCATGCGCGAACGGACAACTAAGCGATGACGGCGATCTGATCGAACCTGAGCTCGACCGGGGTCTCGCGGCCAAAGATGAGCAGGGAGACCTTGACCTTGCCCTGCTCGGCGTTGACCTCGGACACCGTTCCATCGAAATCGGAGAGCGGGCCAGAGGTGACGCGGACAGCGGTGCCGACCTCGATGTTGACGGCAGTGCGCTTGGGGGCGCCGCCCTTGTCGGATCGGCGCATCATCTTGTTGAACTCCTCGCGGGAAAGCGGGGAGGGCTTGCCGTTGCCACCGAGGAAGCCGGTGACACCCGGGGTGTTGCGGACACACGTCCAGGAATCGTCATCCATCTCCATGCGGACAAGGACATAGCCCGGGAAGATCTTGGCGTCCTTGGTCTCGCGCTTGCCGCCCTCTTTGATCTCGGTGACGCGCTCCATGGGAATCTGGATATCGAAGATGCGATCCTGCATGCCCATGGTCTCGATGCGGTGCTCGAGATCGGACTTGACGCGATTCTCGTAACCGGAATAGGTGTGGACGACATACCAGCGCTTGGACATGTGTTACCCCCTCAGGCCGGAGAAGAGCACGAGGCCCTCGCCGACGACGAAGTCGATAAGGGCGATGGCGATTCCAACGACGATGAGCGAGGCGCAGACCGCGACGGAGTAGTTGATGAGCTCCTTCTTGTCGGGCCAGACGACACGCTTCATCTCGGTGCGAACGGAGCGCAGGCGATTTCGCGTGGTGGCGAAAAGGCCGGGCTTCTCGTTCTTGGGTTTCTTGGTCTTCTTAGCCGGAGCATCCTGCTTGCTGGGAGCAGCCTTCTTGGCCTCAGCCTTGGAAGAAGCGACGGTCGACGCAGGAGCGCCCTCGTTCACCACGTTCTTCTTTTTCTTCTTGTTGGCCATCGAACCTACCTCCGGCACAAAACCTATATAACAGTAGAAACCGTAAGCCCCCTGTGGAGGCTTACGGATTAAAGACTGGCACGCCAGGAAGGACTCGAACCCTCAACACTCGGTTTTGGAGACCGATGCTCTACCAATTGAACTACTGGCGTATCTAAAAGAGACTAACGGGTCTCTTTGTGAACGGTGTGCTTCTTGCACCAAGGGCAGTACTTCTTGATCTCCATACGATCAGGCATGGTCGCCTTGTTCTTGGTGGTCGTGTAATTGCGACGCTTGCACTCGGTGCAAGCCAGCGTAACCATAGTGCGCATGTATCTAAAACCTCCATTGACCGCCCTAAGGGGCACAGTCGTCTACGATAGCATCAAGCCTCGCTTCATGTCAATGCCGGCTATATCGCCGCGTCTATTCTGCAAAAGGCATTCATAATTACAGCGCAGACGCGGGGATGCCCGAAAGAGCGGGAAGCAGGCAAGAAAGAACCCGGTACCCCGAGAGGCACCGGGTTCTGAAGATCATCTATCCTCGAGCGGATTTACTCGATGATGGTGGAGACGATACCGGAGCCAACGGTGTGGCCGCCCTCGCGGATAGCGAAGCGCAGGCCCTCCTCCATGGCGATCGGATGGATGAGCTCGCCGGTGATGGTGATGTGGTCACCAGGCATGGCCATCTCGGTGCCCTCGGGGAGCTTGACGGAACCGGTCACGTCAGTGGTACGGAAGTAGAACTGCGGACGATAGCCATCGAAGAACGGGGTGTGACGGCCGCCCTCCTCCTTGGTGAGAACGTAGATCTCGCCGGTGAACTTGGTGTGCGGGGTGACCGAACCGGGCTTGCAGAGGACCTGGCCGCGCTGGATCTCCTCGCGCTTGATGCCACGGAGCAGGATGCCGACGTTGTCGCCAGCCTCGCAGACGTCCATCATCTTGCGGAACATCTCGATGCCGGTGGCGACGGTGCTCTGGGTCTCCTTGATGCCGACGATCTCGACGGGCTCGTTGAGCTTGAGCTCACCGCGCTCGACACGGCCGGTGGCGACGGTGCCGCGGCCGGAGATGGTCATGACGTCCTCGACAGCCATCAGGAAGGGCTTCTCGTTGTCGCGGGCGGGCGAGGGGATGTACTCGTCAACGGAGTTCATGAGCTCGCGGATGGCGTCCATCCACTTCTCCTCGCCGTTGAGGGCGCCGAGAGCGGAGCCGCGGACGACGGGGATGTCGTCGCCGGGGAAGTCGTACTCGGAGAGGAGCTCACGGGTCTCCATCTCGACGAGGTCGATGAGCTCGTCATCGTCGACCATGTCGCACTTGTTCAGGAAGACGACGATGTAGGGGACGCCGACCTGACGGGCGAGCAGGATGTGCTCGCGGGTCTGGGCCATCGGGCCGTCGGTGGCGGCGATGACGAGGATAGCGCCGTCCATCTGGGCAGCACCGGAGATCATGTTCTTGACGTAGTCGGCGTGGCCGGGGCAGTCAACGTGAGCATAGTGACGAGCAGCGGTCTCGTACTCGACGTGAGCAACGGAGATCGTGATGCCACGCTCGCGCTCCTCGGGAGCCTTGTCGATGTTCTCGAACGCGGTGAAGTCAGCCTTGCAGCCCTCGGTCTCGGAGAGAACCTTGGTGATGGCAGCCGTCAGCGTGGTCTTGCCGTGGTCAACGTGACCGATGGTGCCGATGTTAACATGCGGCTTAGTGCGCTCAAACTTTTCCTTGGCCATGAAGCCCTCCTCCTTAAGGTTGTCCCCGTATGGGACTACGCCTTTTAACCCTAAGTGGCCCGCTCGGTTTCCCGAATGAGCCACTCGAATTACCTGGTAGCGGTGACTGGATTCGAACCAGTGACGCCACGGGTATGAACCGTGTGCTCTAACCAGCTGAGCTACACCGCCGGATGGAGCCTGCAACCAGACTTGAACTGGTGACCTCTTCGTTACCAACGAAGTGCTCTACCGACTGAGCTATACAGGCATTTGAACGGGTGGGAGCTATAGGATTCGAACCTATGTAGGCATAGCCAACGGGTTTACAGCCCGTCCCCATTAACCACTCGGGCAAACTCCCTTGCGTTCAAATCTCGAAGCGCCTCGGGCACCAGGTGCCGTCCGCTCTTCAAGCAGGAGAATAGTACGACGCAATTCGGTATCGTGTCAACCAGATTTCTTAAATACACGCATCCGGGCGTATCCTATGCTGTTTTCCTGCAACTTCCGTCCATGCCAACATGTGCGAAATGTGGATGCGAGCCCCGCCGATCATGGGGTTAGACGCCTTCCGCCAAGGGGGATCGGGGCCCCTCATGCGACGGGCCCGGCGCCTCGGAAGGCGTCGGGCCCGACAGGATCCATGGAGCCAGCGACAGGAATCGAACCCGCAACCAACTGATTACAAATCAGTTGCTCTACCGTTGAGCCACGCTGGCACTTTGGGCATGCGCGCAAAGCGTATCTAGGATACTCAAAGAAGCCCGACACGACAAGGGAGCCAGACGGCCCAAATGCCGCGCCTCACCACCCGCGCAGGGCGCGAAGGCGCTCCCTCATCTCGGGGGACAAGCGCCCCCCGAGGGTCATCTTCATAGCCGGGGCCTCCTCCTGCACGCGCTCGAGCTCGCGGTCGATGCCCTTGATCTCGTCGACGAGCATGCGTGCCGAGATCCTCGTCACGCCCTTCCCCATGACCGTGGCCTGGATGGTCCCGTCGCTCGTCACCACCGAGCATGCCCGTCCCTCCGCGCGCGCCTCGTTGCAGAGCCTCTGCACGACCGTGTCGGCCGACACCCCGGTGGGCGAGAACTCGATGCGGATGCCCGCCTGGGCTATGTTGGGCCTGTCGGGCGAGATATTGCCCGCCCCGTCGAAGACGATGACGGGCTCATAGGAACCTTGTGCGAACGCGGCGACGTCGGCGATGAGGGCAGTGCGAGCCGCATCGTAGACATCGCTCGAGTAGGGGTCGTCGGAGCGATCGTATATGAGCTTCTCGTACTTCGGTGTGGCATGGATGATGTTGTAGCCGTCCACCACCAGGAGCTCCGGCTTCCCCGAAGCGACCATCCCGCGTGGTGGCACCCCGGGCTCGAGGGCCCCGAACGCGTTGCCGACGCCATAGGTCTCGGCGCTCACCGTCGCACGGACCGAGGACTCCCCGAAGCGGCGGGCCTTGGACTTGGCTCGACTCTTCTTAGACACGAGGCTCCCCCTCCCTACGAGCCCCCTGGAGCTCCCCCCTGTTCCGGCGGAACCACTCGAAGCAGAGGGCGGTCGCGGCCTGGGCCACGTTCAGGCTCTCGGTCGAGCCGCGCTGCGGGAGCTTGGTGAGGAAGTCGCATCGCTCGAGTACGAGCCGGGAGATCCCCTCTCCCTCGGAGCCCATCACCAGGGCGAGGCGACCCTCGAAGGGGGCGTCCCAGCAGATATCATCCGCGTGCTCCGTCGCCCCGCCGACCCAGAATCCGGCCTCCTTGAGCTCGTCGAGGGCGCGGGCCACGTTGGGCACGCGGGCGATGGGCAGGTGCATCACGGCGCCAGCCGATGTCTTGTAGGTCGCCACCGTGACCTCGGCGGCGCGCTTGTTCGCGATGACGACGCCCGCTGCGCCCACGACCTCGGCTGAACGGACGATGGCGCCGAAGTTGCCAGCATCGGTCACGTGGTCGAGGACGACCACGAGCGCAGGGCCCTGGCCGGCATTCGCCACGATATCGGCGAGCTCGGCATAGGGGAACGACCCGACCTCGAGCGCGATGCCCTGGTGGGCCCCATGGCTCGACAGCTCGTCGAGCTGCGCACGGGGAACCCACTCGATGGGGACTCCAGCCGCGAGCAAGCCGCCTGCGAGCTCTCGGATAGGGGTCTCCTCCTCGACCCCCCGGGCTATGAGGGCCCGCTTGATGGGGAATCCCGTGCGCAGGGCCTCCGCCGCGGCGCGCCGGCCCTCTATGTGATCGCCCGAGGCTCCCCTCCTCTCGCGGCGGGGGGATTCGCCCGCGGGCCGCGACCCGCGCTCCCGCGAGCGGGTGACTCGGGTCCCATGCGACGCCGAGGCGCGCCCTTCCCGGGACGCCCGCGCCCGCTTGCCACCATCCTGCCCGGCACCGCGCCTCCGCGATCTGTCTTCCTTGGCCACTGAGACCCCCTTCGCTGTCATATATCCGCCCTATTGTCACATCCCGCTTGGCGCGCACAAGGCCATGCGACAAAAACACCGCACCCGGGGCGCGCTCGGGTGCGGTGCCATGAGGGCCTTGGCTTCGCGGGGCTCTGGGATCAGGAGGCGATCCGCTTGATGCGCTGCCCGGAAGCGGTGTCCTCGATAGCGAGGCCCAAGTCGCGCAGGCGATCGCGGATCGCGTCGGCGACGGACCAGTCCTTGGCAGCACGCGCGGCCCCGCGGGCCTCGAGGATCGAGGCTGCGGCCTCATCGACGTCGTCGCCCGCGAAACCGACGAGCTCAGCGGCGACACCGACGAGCTCGGAGGGGAGCGGCTCCTCGATGACGGGGAGTTCGACGCCCAGCACGGCGAGCGCGCCGGCGATCGAGGCGGCGCAGGCCCGTGCGAGCTCGGCGTCGACCGCGCCCGCGGCCCGCTCGAGATACACGTTCGCCTCGGTCACCAAGTTGAAGTAGGCAGCGACGGCGCCGGCGGTGTTGAAGTCGTCGTCCATGCAGGCCTCGAAATCGGATGCGGCCCTCCCCATGGCGGCATCGAGGGCGGCGGCGAGCTCGGGGCTCGGATCGCCCTCGGCGTGATCGGCCGCCCACTTGAGGTTGCGGCACGTGCCGGCGATGCGCGCGAGCGAGTTCTCCGCGCCCTCCAGGCGCTCCCACGAGAAGTCGAGCGGGCTGCGGTAGTGGGTCTGGAGCATGAGCAGGCGGAGCGCCGCAGCGGAATGCTTCTCGAGCACCTCGGCCAGGGTGAAGAAGTTCCCCAAGCTCTTGCTCATCTTCTCGCCGTCCACGAGCAGCATGCCCGTGTGCATCCACGTGTTGGCGAAGCCCTCGTGCCAGGCGCAGGTGGCCTGGGCGCACTCGTTCTCGTGATGCGGGAACGCGAGGTCGGATCCGCCGCCGTGGATATCGATGGGGGTGCCCAGATAGCGATGGACCATCGCGGCGCACTCCGTGTGCCAACCGGGGCGACCATCGCCCCACGGGCTCTTCCAGCTGGGCTCACCGGGCTTGGCCGCCTTCCACAGGGCGAAGTCGAGCGGGTCATGCTTGTCCTCGTTCTCCTCGATGCGGGCACCGACCATGAGGTCGTCGATGTTGCGACCGGAGACCTCGCCATAGGAGGGGTCGCTACGGACGGCGAAGTACACGTCCCCGTTGTTGGCGGCATAGGCGTGACCACCCTCGATGAGCTCCTTGATCATGCCGATCATCGCTCCGATCTCCTTGGTGGCGCGGGGCCGCACGTCGGGATCGAGGACGTTGGCGGCGCGCATGACACCGATGAAGCGGTCGGAGAACTCGATGGCGACGTCCTCGGCCGTCCTCCCCTGCTCGTTGGCGCGATTGATGATCTTGTCATCGACATCCGTGAGGTTCTGGGCGAAGGTGACCTCGTAGCCGCGCGCGATCAGCCAGCGGCGGATCACGTCGAAGCTGATGAACGTACGGGCATTGCCGATATGGATGTTGTCGTAGACCGTGGGCCCACAGACATACATGCGGACCTTGCCCTCCTCGATGGGGCGGAAGTCCTCTTTGCGATGCATTGAGCTGTTGTAGATCTTCATGTGAATCTCCCTGGGGGCGGGCCGGCGCGGATCATCCGGCGCTCGTACAGTCGCGCACGCATCGAGGGGGCGGCGTTGGCGCGCTCGATGCGTGCGGGGACGCGCGGCGGACGGATCCGCCGCCCGCTAGGTCGTTGTCTTTGTTGAGTCTACCCGAGTGCGCGTCCAAATGGGGCCGGAAGCGGTCCCCATCTGCCTCGGGAGATGAAGCCTGGCGGGAAGCGGCTGCAGGTGGGCTCTCGTGGGCCCTAGTCGCTACATCGCTCGAGCAGGCAGACCGCCCAGGCGCCGACGCCCTCGCCCGCGCCCTCCCAACCGAGCCGCTCGGTGGTCGTCGCCTTGACGCCCACGTTCCCCACGGGGCACCCGATGGCTCGGGCGAGGTTCTCCCTCATGGCGTCGCGATGCGGGGCGATCTTGGGTTCCTGGCACGCGATGGTGCAGTCGGCGTCCACGAACTCGTATCCCAGACAGCGCGCATGATCCATCACGCGCGCGAGCAAGACAAGCGAGTCGGCCCCCTCGAAGGCGGGGTCGGTGTCGGGGAAGAGCTTGCCGATGTCCCCGCCACGACAGGCGCCCAAGATGGCGTCCGCGAGCGCATGCGCGAGCACGTCGGCGTCGCTGTGCCCGAGAAGGCCGCGATCATGCGGGATGTCGACGCCGCCGATGATGCAGCGTCGTCCCTCGACGAGTCGGTGGACGTCGTAGCCATGGCCGATACGGAGCGTGGGTGACATAGGATCCTTTCAAGAATGCAGGTGGGCGCGTCGCCCTCAACTATACCCACTCGCGCGCAACGGGGACCTGGGGCCGCGATGGACAGGCCGTCCGCCGCGCCGATCCGCGCGACCGGCCCTTAAGCGAGGGGGCTTCGCGAGATGATGCCGGTGTCCTGCGCGCTCTCGGCGTCGCTCATGCGACCGAGGAGGATCGCCGTCACGGGACGCAGGTCCTCCGGAACGGTGACCTTGAGGTTGTCGCGAGGGCTCTCGACACAGAGGACGGTGCCGCCCATGCGCTCGACCAGAGACGAGTCGTCGGTCCCCACGAAACCCTCCGCGAGCGCGGCGGCATGCGCGCGACGCATGGACTCGACGTCGAAGATCTGCGGAGTCTGCGCGGCCCAGTACATGCTGCGCGGCGGGGTCTCGACGATCGAATTGCCATCGACGATCTTGAGGGTGTCGATCGCGGGTTGGCCGCAGACCACGCCGTCGATGGCGGCATCGGATGCGAGGGCCGAAATCGCGTTGTCGATCGCCTCCGTGGTGATGAGCGGTCTCGCTCCGTCATGGATGGCGACGTATTCAAAGCCCAGCGGGACGGCCTCGACGCCCGCGCGGGTGGAGTCCTGACGCGTCTCGCCGGCGTCGGCGAAGGTGATGGGCGTGGAGAAGCCGAAGGGCTCGATCGCGAGTCGGCGCATCTCGGCGCGGCGCGCGGGGGGACAGACCACCACGATGTGCCCCACGAAGATCGATCGGTCGAACGCCATGATCGACCACGTCATCATGGGACGACCGGCGACGTTGACCAGCTGCTTGCCGCCGGGATTCCCAAAACGCGAGCCACAGCCACCGGCGACGACCACGGCGCAAACCTTCGAAGCGAGCATGGGCTATGCGGCACCCCCACGTTTTCCCTGCATGCGATAGAGGGAGTCCGCCAGGATCGCGGGGTTGTTGACACCGAAGTCGCCCAGGCGCTCGGGATCCTTGCGAATGTCGTCCATGATCTCCTGAAGCGATCCGTACTCGTCCACGATCTTCTCGGCCACACCGTCGCGCACCACCGAGACGCGCGAGAGCGTACGCAGGCCGAGCGGTGTGAGCACCGAGTCCTCGTCGAGGTCATCGTAGCCGAGGACCTCGGCGACGCGCTTGGGATTGGTGAGGTCCTGGGCGGTCATCGCGAAGAAACGGTCGCGGATGGCGCGGGCGTTCTCCTCGGAGGAGTCGGCCGCGTAGTCGCGGATCATGAGGTTGTACTCGTCGTCCATGCTATCGCCCGCGAGCTGCTCGAGCTGCATGCGCACCAGCTTGCCCTGGACACCCAGCTCCTCGATGCGGTCCTCGAGCTCGTCCTTGGCCTGCTGCATGATCTCGAAGCTCGAGAAGATGCTCGTGATGTCGGCCAGGGTGACGTAGTCGTCGAGCTCGAGCGCGGTGAGGCGCAGCAGGGAGCGGTCGAGCGAGGCGCGCGTCGTCTGCAGCGTGGCGACCAGCTGGTTGACGCTCGCCATGATGGCGGAGACGGGCTGGATCTGGTAGGACTTCCCGTGGACATACACGTTCACGACGGCGCGGCGCGCCGAGACGGAGATCACGATGGCGTCGGTGAGGACCGACATGCGGGCCGCGGTGCGATGGCGCATGCCCGTTTCACTCGTCGCGAGGGATGGATCGGGGTTGAGATGGAAGTTGGCGCGCAGGATCTGGGTGAGGTCCTCGTCTATGACGATGGCGCCATCCATCTTGGAGAGCTCGAAGAGGCGGTTGCTCGTGAACGAGATGTTGAGCGGGAAGCCGTCATTGCCAGCGGCGAGGACCCTCTCGGTGTCACCTACGCAGATGAGTGCGCCGAGGTGCCCCGCGATGATCATGTCGAGCGCGGTGCGGATCGGCTGACCGGGAGCGGTCAGGCGGACCGCTTCCTGCATGCGCTTCTGAATACTGGCCTTGTCCAAAACTTGACCCCCATCCTGTCCCTTGATATAGCTGCATTCTCGCATATACCCAAAGGCAAATGCGCCCCATGCCCATATGTCTATAGAAAAAGGACCGCACGATGGCGAACGAGGCGGAGCGCAACCTGAAGTGGCTGCGGACCCGCCTCGTCCCACATGGATCCCTATGAGGTCGTCACCCTAGCGCGTGGCGGCGCCCATCTGGGCCCCTCCCCCGACGGCCCCAAGCGAGGGCGCGGCATGGCCGCTCCTCGGGGCGGCTTCGAAGGAGGCCCCGAGGATCCCGGCCTCGCGGTGAGCGGGGATCTCGCCCGTCCCATGGGTGAAGGCGAACGCCCCGTCCTCGACGTCGCAGAGCACGGTGTCGCCCTCGTGCCACTCCCCTGCCAGCAACTCCTCGGAGAGCGGGTCCTCGATGAGGCGCTGGATGGCACGGCGCAGCGGGCGGGCACCGTTGGTGAGGTCGGTGCCCTCGGCGACGATCTTCTCGAGCGCCGCGTCGGAGAGCTCGATGTTCATACCGTTGGCGATCAGGCGCTGGCGCAGATCGTCCACGATCAGCCTGGCGATCGATGCCAGCGATTCGCCAGCGAGCTTCTTGAAGACCACGATATCGTCGATGCGGTTGAGGAACTCGGGGCGGAACAGCCGCTTGAGCTCGCCCATCGCGCGGCTCTTGATCTCGCCGGCGGTGAGGCCCTGCTCCCCGGTGGTCCCAAAGCCCACGGTGGCGTCCTGCGCGATCTCGCGGGCGCCCACGTTGGAAGTCATGATGACCACGGTGTTGCGGAAATCGACCGTCTTGCCCTGGCCGTCCGTCAATCGTCCCTCGTCGAGCACCTGCAGCAGGATGTTGAAGATGTCCGGATGGGCCTTCTCGATCTCGTCGAACAACACCACGGAGTACGGATGGCGGCGAACGGCCTTGGTGAGCTGGCCGCCCTCCTCATGCCCAACGTAGCCCGGAGGGCTGCCGATGAGCTTGGAGACCTCGTATTCGCTCGAGAACTCGGACATGTCGAAGCTGATGAGCGCGTCCTTGCTGCCGAACAGGTACTCGGCGAGCGTCTTGGCCAGCTCGGTCTTGCCCGTGCCGGTGGGCCCCAGGAAGATGAACGACCCGCCGGGGCGACGGGGGTCCTTGAGCGGGGAGCGACTGCGGCGGATCGCCTTCGCCACCGCCTGGACTGCCTCATCCTGACCGATGATGCGGGTCTTGAGGACGCTCTCACACTGGAGCAGGCGACGGCTCTCGTCCTCGGTGAGCGAGGAGACGGGGACGCCGGAGGCGACGCTCACGATGTCCGCTATCTGCGGCGTGTCGATGACGAGCGGGCTCGCATCCATCTCAGCGTTCCAGGCGGCGCGCGCCTCGCCCAGGGCGATTCGGGCCTCCTTCTCCTGATTCTTGAGCTCGGCGGCGCGATTCATGTCATCGCTGCCGGTCGCCTCCTCGACGGCTGCCTTGAGCTCGGCCACCCGGGCCTCAGCGTCGCGAACGGAGCGGGGGGCCTTATTCGCGGCGATGCGGGCGCGCGCGCCCGCCTCGGCGATGAGGTCGATGGCCTTGTCGGGCAGGAAGCGGTCTTGGATGTAGCGCGACGAGAGCGACGCCGCGGCCTCGATGGCGGCCGGCGTGTAGGTGACGTGGTGGTGCTCGGCGTAGCGCGGGACCAACGCGTTCAGGATCCTGACGGTGTCCTCGACGCTCGGCTCCTCGACATCGATCGATTGGAAGCGGCGCTCGAACGCCGGATCCTTGGTGAGATGCTTGCGGAACTCCTCGGCCGTGGTGGCGCCGATGATCTGGAAGGCGCCGCGCGCGAGCACGGGCTTGAGCATGGAGCTCGCGTCGATGGACCCCTCGGCGGAGCCCGCGCCGATGAGGGTGTGCATCTCGTCGATGAAGAGGATGATGTCGTCGGCCTCGGTGGCCTCGCGGATCACGTTCTTCAAGCGCTCCTCAAACTCGCCGCGATACTTGGCGCCGGCGACGAGACCGGGAAGGTCGAGCGTCCAGACGTTCTGGTTCATGAGGTTCTCGGGCACGTTGCCCGCGGCGATCTCCTGAGCGAGGCCCTCCACGATGGCCGTCTTCCCCACGCCGGGGTCGCCCAAGATGAGCGGGTTGTTCTTGGTGCGGCGCGAGAGGATCTCCATCATGCGCGAGATCTCCTTCTCGCGACCGATCACCGGGTCGAGTTTGCCCTCGCGGGCGCGCTCGGTGAGATTGGTCCCGAACTGCTTGAGCGTGCTCTCGTCTTGGGGCTGCGCCTGACCGGCCTCGCCCGAGAAGAAGGGGAGCCCGGATCCGGGGCGCCCGGAGGCCGACCCGGCCATGGGGCGCTTCCTGCCCTTGTCCCTGGCCGTGAGCTTCTCCACCGCGGAGCGCACCGAGGCGCCGGAGACACCCAGGCGCTGCAGGAGGTCCATGGCCTTGCCATCCCCTTGCGTGACGATGGCGAGGAGCAGGTGCTCGGTCGATACGTAGGTCTGGTTGTTCTCGCGGGCCAGGCGGAAGCTCTTCTCCATGACCGCTATGACACCGGGGGTGAAGGCAAGCTTGGGATCGGCGCCCTCGACCTCGGCGTCCGCCTTGCCGGACCCCTCCCCCTTCGCATCGCCCGAGGGGACGGTGGTAGCCATCTCCTTCAGCTGGGACAGGATGTCGTCATACGCTATCTCGAGGTCGCGTAGGGCCTCGGCGGCGATACCCTCCTCCTCCTTGGCGAGGGCGAGCAGCAGATGCTCGGTGCCCACGCTCCTCGATGAGAGGGCGATCGCCTCCTCTTTCGCTAAGGACATGACGCGCCGCGCGCGATCGGTGAATCTATCTAACATGCGTCTACCTCGTCTATGCTCGTCATCTTGGTGAAATGGGACAACTTCCAAGAACATGTACCCAATGGCGCTCCATGATAACCGATTGGGGCTCGACGCGGTGCGGCAGCGCCGAGCCGACTCCATGCGACATGCATATGGGACCATGGACCCGTTATGAGACTCCAAGAGGATCCCCGGCGGAGATACTCAGGCTGGGCCCTCGGCCGACCGCACCATGACGGCGCGTCGCCCCTTCGATCAGAAACGCAGGGACAAGCAGGAGAGGCCTCCGTCGACCTTGCGATACTCGGAGGTGTCGACCACCAGGGTCTTGTAGCCCAGATCCCGGACGGCCTTGAGGACGCTCGGGTAGCCCTTCGCCACGATCACAGTGCCGTTGACCCAGATGCAATTCGCCCCGTAGGCCTCCACTTCGGGGACGACGATCTTGTTGTATGCGGCGAACTCGGGATTATCGATGAACTCGCCGGACACGAGCATGTTGTTGTCCTCGATGTAGTTCACACCGGTCTTGAGATGCAGCACCTCTTCGAGAGCGACCTCGGAGCCCTCAAGGCCCCATTCCTCGAGCATCTCGATGAGCTGTCGGATTCCCTCTTCGTTGGTGCGGGCGGAGCGGCCGACATAGAAGTGGTCGCCGACCATCATCACGTCGCCGCCATCGAGCGTGCCGGGAGAAGCGATGCGTCTGACGTGCTCGTCATCGAAGAATCGACGAATGACGGGCTCGATCTCATCCTTCTCGCCGTTGCGAGAGTCGGCACCGGGGTTGGTGATGATGGCGCCGCAACGCGTGATGACCGCGGAGTCCTCGACGAAGCAGCTGTCGGGATACTCCTCGAGCGCGGGCAGGACCGTCACGTCGACACCGCACTTCTCAAGGGCGTGCTCGTAGTCGTAGTGCTCCTCGATGGCGCGCTCATAGATGGGTTGTCCGAGCTCGGGCGCGCTGGCGATGCCGTTACAGAGCGACTTTCCCGGACGGCGGATGATGACATGCTTGAAAGCCGCCATGATCTCCTCCTGGACCATGTAGGTTGACGGATATCCAATCAAAACGGTCGGCCCGCTCGTTCTCAAGCGGGCCGACCCATTCGCTCATGAGATGCGGGCGGAAGATCAGTAGAGCTTGGCTCCCGCCGGGATGCTGTCATCGACGACCAGGACGTTGAGGCGCTCCTCGGCCTCGCCGTCCTCGTCCTCGGCATGGACCGCGGAGATGATCATGCCGCACGAGTCGATGCCCATCATCTTGCGAGGAGGCAGGTTGGTGATGGCGATGAGGGTCTTGCCCACCAGGTCCTCGGGCTCGTAGTAATCATGGATGCCGGACAGGATCACGCGGTCGGTGCCGGAACCGTCGTCGAGCGTGAAGCTCAGGAGCTTCTTGCTCTTCTTGACCGGCTCGCAGGCCTTGACCTTGACGGCGCGGAAATCGGACTTGGAGAACGTGTCGAAATCCACGAAGTCCTCGAACAGCGGCTCGATGATCAGCTTTGAGTAGTCCACCGTCGGCTTCTTGGGGGCGGGGAACGGCGAGGCGGCGGAAGCGGCCTCCTGAGCGGCGCGGGCGCCGGCCGCACCGGACTTGGTGCCGCGCTCGGGCTTCATGTGCGGGAACAGCAGGACGTCGCGGATCGAGGAGGAGTTGGTGAGCATCATGACGACGCGATCGATACCGATGCCGATGCCGCCCGCGGGAGGCATGCCGTACTCGAGCGCACGCACGTAGTCCTCGTCGTACTCCATCGCCTCATCGTCGCCGCCAGCCTTCTCCTCCATCTGCGCGGCGAAGCGCTCGGCCTGGTCGACGGGATCGTTGAGCTCGGAGAACGCGTTGGCGTACTCGTGACCGGCGATGAAGAGCTCGAAGCGGTGCGTGAGACGCGGGTCGTCCTCGTGGCGCTTGGCCAGCGGGGAGACCTCGACGGGGTAGTCGACGACGAAGGTCGGGTTCACCAAGATGGACTCGCCCAGCTCGTCGAAGAGCTCGGCGACGAGCTTGCCAGCGGTCCACTCGGGCTTGATCTCGATACCGTTCTCCGCGCAAGCGGCGCGGAGCTCGTCGATCGGCGTGTCGAGGGAGATCTCGCGCCCGAGAACCTCGGAGACCACCTCGGTCATGGGACGGCTCGGCCAGGGGCTGAAGAGATCGATCTCCTGATCCTGGTACTTGATGGCACCCTCGAGGCCGATGGCGCGGGCGGCAGCCTTGATGACGCCCTCCGCGAGTTCCTTCATGCCATCGAGATCGCTGTAGGCGCGATAGGCCTCCATGGTGGTGAACTCGGGGTTATGGGTGAGGTCCATGCCCTCGTTGCGGAAGATACGCCCGATCTCGAAGACGCGCTCATAGCCGCCCACCAGCAGTCGCTTGAGATGGAGCTCGGTTGCGATGCGCAGGTAGTTCTCCTGGTTGAGCGCGTTGAAATGCGTGGTGAAGGGCTTGGCGGTGGCGCCTCCCTGGATCGTCTGGAGAATGGGGGTCTCCACCTCCATGTAGCCGTTCTCCTCCATATAGCGGCGGAAGGCCGAGACGATGGCGGAGCGCTTGCGGAAGGTCTCGCGGACATCCTCGTTGACGATGAGGTCGACGTAGCGCTGGCGATAGCGGGTCTCCTTGTCGGAGAGGCCGTGGAACTTCTCGGGGAGCGGACGGACCGCCTTGGAGAGGAGCTTGAGGTCGGTCGGGGCGATCGAGAGCTCGCCGCGACGGGTGCGAAGCACCGTGCCCGCCGCCTGGACGATGTCGCCGAGGTCGAGATCGGCCAGGAGGGACCAGGCCTCCTCGGGCATGTCGTTGATGCGGCAGAAGAGCTGGATGTCACCGGTGGGATCGCGCAAGACCAGGAACATGATCTTGCCCTGGCCGCGCTTGGCGACGACGCGGCCACCGATGCAGACCGCGGCGTCGGAGGACTCGCCGTCGGCGAGGGCGGCGTGGTCGGCCTTGATGGCATCGACGTGATCGGTCACGTCGGAATGCTCGGGATAGGGGTTCCTGCCGGCGGCGTACAGGGCCTCGCGGTCCGCGAGGCGGCGAGCGCGCTCATCGTTGAGCGTCTCGGGAGTGTTGACGACGGGGGCGTTGTTGTCGGCCATGTTGTCCTTCCTTGATGACATTCGATCCCATGCACGTATCTTCCAGCATAGCGCGAATCGAGAGGATGAAACGAAAAACGCTCCCCGAGGTCGGATGGCCTCGGGGAGCGGTTGGCGCTAGGATTCGCTGGAACCCTAGCGCGAGATCTTCGTGATGGTGTAGAGGCGACGGCTGCCGGACGGAGGGAGAACCTCGACCGTCTCGCCCTCCCCATGACCGATGATCGCACGGCCCACGGGGGACTCGTTGGAGATCTTGTGCTGCAGGGAGTTGGTCTCGGTCGTACCGACGATGGTGACCTCGATGGCGACGCCATCCTCATCGACGAGCGCGACCGTGCTGCCGATGGAGACCGTCAGGCCGAACTCACCGCTCTCGGCGTCCTTCGCGTTGGCAAGGATCGCCTGGATCTCCGCGATGCGAGCGGCGTTCTTGGCCTGCTCCTCCTTCGCGGCGTCGTACTCGGCATTCTCGGAAAGGTCGCCGAAGGCGCGGGCTTCCTTGATATGCTCGACGATCTCCTTGCTCTTCTCGCCCTCACGCCACTCGAGCTCCTCGACGAGCTTCTTGCGGCCCTCGGCGGTCAGTACGATCTGACTTGCGTCCATGTAGGGACTCCTTGCTGCGAAAAATAAAGACGATCAACTATCAATGGCAAACGGAAATGCCGCCCCGATCCGGAGGCCGGGACATGGGGGAAACGACTACTCGGCCTTCTGGGCATCCTCTTTCTTGGCCTTGGCGGCGGCGAGCTTGGCCTCGAGCTCGCGGATCTCGGCGTCGTCCTCATCCTCGACGACCTCGGCCTCGGGCTTGGTCTCGCCCTCCATGCCCTCGCGGATGTTCTTCACGGTGGAGCCGAACGCCTTGCCGAGCTTCGGAAGGTTCTTGGGGCCGAAGATGAGCAGGACGACGATCAGGATGGCTGCAAGCTCCATGGGACCAAGTCGCATGTTGGTTTCCTCCAATTAGAGTCGACACACGGATTTCAAGCTGCAGGAACGGCCATGGGACGGGAGGTCCGCTTGGGGCCTCGTTCGATATCGCCACCGTTGGCCGAGCGATACAGCTCGGAAGAGTATACCGCGCCAAAGCAGCGCGAACAACTCCGCCATATTATGCACGCGCGATAACGCGAAACAGGCCAAGGCGCGACGCCCTGGCCTGCTTGAATGCAATGGTCGGGTTGACTGGATTTGAACCAGCGACCCCCGCGTCCCGAACGCGGTGCTCTACCAAACTGAGCCACAACCCGATAGCTCGACCATAGTAGCAGAAGCCCCGGGGAAAAACTAGCCGACGGCGATATATGGACCAGATTTCTCCATTTTCGCAGCCTGGCCCCACCAACCGCGCTCGTTCATGGCGGCGAGCGCGATCCTCTCGGCGGCCATCTGCGTGGTGCAGACCGCGAAGACGCACGAGCCGGAACCCGAGACATCAGCGACGCGGACATCGGGCTGCTGGCGGATCCACTCGAGAACCGTCGTTATCTCGGGCATGAGTTCGCACGCCGCGGGACCGAGGTTGTTGTGGACATGGGCGAGGATATCGGGCTCCCGATGGTCGCGCATGGCCTGGAGCATGGGGGCGACCGGATCGGGCTCGCTCGGGCGCTCGTCGAAACGACGGTAGGCGTCCGCCGCGCTCACGCCGCCCGTCATGGGCTTGACCAGCGCCACGGGCATGCCCGTGAGGGGGCGGAACATCTCCTCCATCACGTCGCCGCGACCGGACAGGAACGCCGGTGGCCCGTAGAGGAAGAACGGGACATCGGCTCCGATGGAGCGGGCCACCTCGTCGACACGGGGATCCATGGGATCGATCCCCCAGAAATGGCACAGCCCCATGATGGTCGCGGCGGCGTCGGTGGAGGGACCGCCAAGACCGGCGCGGATGGGGATGTGCTTGTCGATGAGTATCGAGAAGGCGGGCTCGCGGTCGAAGGCCCTGCCCATCGCCACCGCGGCCTTGTACGCGGTGTTGTGCTCCATGGGGAAATCGGCCTCGGGGACGGTGCGGACCGTGAGCTCGTCGGCCGGGGCGATGGCGAGGGTGTCGGCGAGGTCGACCGTCGTCATCACCGTATCGACGCGATGGTACCCGGCCTCATCCCTGTCGGGATGGACGCCGAGATAGAGGTTGATCTTCGCGGGGGCGGTGATCAGTATGAACCTAGAGGGCATCAGTGCTCCTCGAGCTGGTTTCCCAAGGGGACGAAGATGTGATCCCCGGACTCGGGGTCGAACAGCTCGACCGTGCCCGTGAGGACATCGACGTACTGATAGGATTGACGCGACTTGCGGCCACGGCGCTCATCGACCTCGACGATGAACACCGCCGGATGGACGTTCTTGATCGTGCCCATGCGCTCGACGACGCGGGTGCGCCCCATGTTCGCCTTGACGCGTACGCGAACCCCGACCATGCCGGCAAGCTTCTCGTGGATCTCGTCGACGTGGTTGACTTCCAGCTCTTCCATCTAGTGCCTCCGTAAGGGCATAATGCTCCCAAAATAGCTACAAACGTTCTACATTATAGCAGCCCTCGGACGCGATTGCACCTGCACCTCACAACCAACCCGATGACGAGCGGTTTGCCGTCGATGACATCAAAGATCGTCGGTATCGAGCACGATGGTGAACGGGCCGTCGTTGACCAAGGACACCTTCATGTCCGCGCCGAACCTCCCGCATGCGACGCGCTCGACGTCGGCGCGGACAAGGGAGACGAAGTATTCATAGAGGCTGTTCGCGCGATCGGGGGATGCGGCACCCGTGAACGACGGCCGACGGCCCTTGCGGCAGTCCGCATAGAGCGTGAACTGCGAGACCACCAGGACCTCGCCGTCCACGTCCGCGAGCGACAGGTTGGTCTTGCCGTTCTCATCGTCGTTGATCCGCAGGTCGCGCAGCTTGTTCCAGAGCCTGCGCGCGACCTCCTCGGTGTCGTCATGCCCCACACCGAGGAGCACCATGTAGCCCTGGCCTATGCTCCCCACGACCTCGCCGCCGATGGAGACCGAGGCGGAGGCCACCCGTTGGACGACGGCCCTCATGCCTCCCCCGTACCGGAAATCTGGGTGGAGAGGTCTTGGAGCGCATGGAAGCGGTGGCTGATGGCGTTCTTCTCCTCGGGGGTGAGCTCGGCCATGGTCCTGCCGGGCGTGTCGAAGGGCAGGAACAAGGGGTCGTAGCCAAATCCATGCTCGCCACGGCCCTCGAAACCCACGACGCCCTCGCAGGCGCCCTCGCCGATGCGACGGGCTCCATCCGGGGAGACGAGCGCGACCACGCTCACGAAGCGCGCGGTGCGCTCCCCCTGCGGGACCGAGACCAGGTTGGCCAGGAGCTTCCGGTTGTTGGCCTCATCGTTCCCGTGCACGCCGGCGTAGCGCGCGGAGCGGACGCCCGGCTCGCCACCGAGGGCGTCGACCACGAGCCCCGAGTCGTCGGCGATCGAGGTGAGGCCGGTCTCCGAGACGGCCGCCTCCGCCTTGATGAGGGCGTTCTCCTCGAAGGTCTCCCCCGTCTCCTCCGGATCCTCGAAATCGCCGAGCTGCCCCAGCGCGACGAATCGCGTGCCGGGGAGCACGCCCGACAGGATGTCCTCTATCTCGACGAGCTTGTGCATGTTGCCCGTCGCCACCACGACCGTGCGCTCGGGATCGAGCGTGGACATATCGATTCTCTCCAGGGCCATATCGTCGCCCGCCTTTCCTTGTCGCCATCATGCGCGCCCATCCCAAGGGAGTTGCCAGGATGGACGGCAAACCATCAGTCCCTAAACGCCGTGACCTCGTTTTGCAGGTCGATGAGCTTCCTGATGCCCAAGTCGCCCAAGTCGAGCAGCCTGCCCAGACGCTCCCGGTCGAACGTCATACGCTCGCCCGTCCCCTGGATCTCGACGATCTCGCCGCTATCGGTCGCCACGAGATTCATGTCGATCTCGGCGTTGGAATCCTCGGGGTAATCGAGGTCGAGCAGCTCGACGCCGTCGACGACGCCCATGGAGACCGCGGCCACCTGCCCGGTGAGCGGAAGGCGCGGGATCTTGCCGGCTTCGACCCAGGCCATCAGCGCATCGTGCAGCGCGACCCAGGCGCCGGTGATCGATGCCGTCCTGGTGCCGCCGTCGGCCTGGATGACATCGCAGTCGACTGTCACCGTGTACTCGCCGAGCGCCCTGAGGTTGCACACCGCGCGCAGGCTGCGCCCGATCAGGCGCTCGATCTCCATCGAGCGCCCGCGGCGCTTGGCCGTCTCGCGACTCGTGCGCCGATTGGTCGACGTGGGCAGCATGGCGTACTCCGCCGTGACCCAGCCCGCGCGGCTGGCGCGGCGCCACGCGGGGAGCCCCTCCTCTATCGTCGCCGCGCAGAGCACCTTGGTGTCGCCGAAGGACACCAAGCACGATCCGAGCGCGTTCTTCATGACCTCGCGCTCGAGCCTCACCCGGCGCATCTCATGTGCCGCGCGCCCATCGGCGCGGGCCGTTCCCATCTGATCCATGTTCCACTCCTTGTTTCGAATGCGCTAGCACGCGCCCGTCGGCAGGCTGCCCAGCTCCTCGAGCGAGATGTGCTCGATGCTCTTGAGCGGCTGTCCGAAGATGAAGGTGCCGGCGGCGGCGAACTCCGCGATGTTGTCAGAGGTGGTCGCGAAGCGGTGCTCCGGGACGACCCCGGGGTGCGCGAGCAGCCCGCGCCGCCGCAGGATGTCCGTGAGCTCGAGCGTCGTCTCCTCGGCCGATGACACGACCCGCACGCCATCCCCCAACGCCGCCCGGATGGGACCCGCGAGCAAGGGGAAGTGGGTGCAGCCGAGCACGACGGTGTCGATGTCGGAATCCTCCAGGGGCTTGACCGTCCGGGCCACCTCGGCTCGGATCTCCGGCGTATCGAATATATCGCCGTTCTGCAGCCACTTCTCCTGGAGATGAGCGCCCGTGGAGAGCTCCCGTTCCACGATGTCGACGAAGCTCGAGGCGGGGCAGCCATACACCTCGACCCCCGCATCCAGACCGTTGATCGCCCGCGTGTAAGCTCCGGAGCGGACGGTGAGCTCCGTCGCGAGCACACCGACTTTGCGGGAGCGTGTGCTGTGGATCGCTGCCCGCGCCCCGGGCACGATGACGCCGATGACGGGGACGTTGAAGAGGCGCTGCGCGACTGAGAGCGAGGCGGCCGTCGCGGTGTTGCACGCGATGACGATGATCTTCACGGCGTGGGCCTCGAGCCAGCGGCCGGCCTGTATCGCGAAGGTCCTCACCTCGTCGCTCGAACGGGTCCCGTAGGGGCAGCGCTTGGTGTCGCCCACATAGTAGATCGACTCGTTGGGAAGCGCGGTGGCTATGGCGCGGGCGACGGTCAGACCGCCCAAACCCGAATCGAAGACGCCGATGGGCGAAGCGTTTTGGGCTATGTCCCTCACATCCATGGAGTCCATGACCCCTTCCCCCTCCCGGTCTATCCGCGCGCCGCCAACAGCGTGCGCATGGCGCTGACCCATCCGGCCACGATGCGGCCACGCGTCACGAAGGCGTTGTCATGGCCCTGCAGGAACTCGTCGGCGCCAGGGTTCTTGAGGCCGTTCTCGACCAAGAGGAACATCTCGGTGGCGTCGGCCATGAGGAAGTCGGAGGAGGAGTCGCCGATCGAGAGGGTCTCGGCGCGATCGATGCCGCGCGCCTCGCAGAAACGCTCGACGGCGCGGCCCTTGTCAAGTCCGGCGGGCATGATGTTGAAGGCGCGGCCGCGCACCCCCTCGGGGAGCCTCAGCGTGGTGGGAGCCGAGATGTAGTTCAGGAAGCCGTTGTCTCCCCACGTCACGGGAGCGTCGGCGCGATCGATGATCGAGAGCGCCTCGTCATCGGGCACCTCGCCGCGCATGCCCACGGTGACCTCGCGATGCTTGTAGCCGGTCGACATGTCGTTGTGGAACTCGAGGAGGCCGGGCCACCTGCCGATGAACTCATCGAGGATCCCCGTCTCCTCTATGCACTCGTGGGGCGTCTTGCCGCAGGAGGGGTCATAGGGCATATCGGCCGTGAAGTACTCCCAATCATTGGATTTATGGTCGAGCATGAGCAGGCCGCCCATCTCGCCGATATAGGAATTGAGCCCGAGCACCCGGACGTCCTCGTGGAGCATCGAGCGATTGCGACCGGAGCAGGGGATCACCTCGATTCCGGCGGCTTTGAGATCGATGAGCGTCGAGACGAAATCGAGGCTCGGGTTCCCATCGTTGTCCTTGAGGACGCAGGATCCAGGGCCCAACATGGTCCCGTCAAGATCGGTGAAGACGTAACGGATCCGCGCGAGGCGCGCTTTGAGCTCGCCTTCCACGCGCTCGGGCAACACGTTGTGGGGCATAGGAGTCCTTCCAGCAGCGGCGGGATGACCGCCGATCGATAACCAGTCCCTATCATACCTGTAAGCCGGGGCGTGCGCAGAATGCACAGGCGACGCGTCACCGCTCGTCGCGGGCGCCCCCTCCAAGCTCCTCGACGAGGACCCGCCCGAAGATCTCGGCATCGCCCTCATAGGGAACATAGCCACCGGGACGGGCCATATGGCGCTCGCTGCCCTTCCCAGCCAAGACGACGACCGAGGGGCCGCGGCGGCCACGTATGGCGAGGCGCATGGCTCGCTCGCGATCGGGCTCGATGACGACGTCGGTCGCACCCGCATCCAGGGCGAAGCGGCGAATCGTCTCGCAGATGGACCGGACATCCTCGGTTCCCGCATCGTCCTCGGTCGCGATGATGCGATCGGCGAGCTCGCCAGCGGCACGGCCCATCCCCTCTCGGCGATCGATGCCCTTGTCCCCGGTGGCCCCGAAGACGACGCAGAGCTCGCGATCGGGATAGCTGCGCCTCACGTTGCCCAACAGCGCCCTCAGGCTCACCTCGTTATGGGCGAAATCGACGATCCCCGTCACCTCGGGATCGGGGGACGGAATGTACTCCATGCGTCCTGGAACCTGCACATCGGCCAACCCATTCTCGATCGCGTCCTGGGAGGCGCCCAGGGCCTCGGCGCAGGCGATGGCGCCGAGCGCATTGGAGAGGTTGAAATCGGCGACGGACGAGACGAGGACGCTGCCCGTGAAGCGCGGGGTCCTAACCTGCATGAGCGTCCGATGCCCCCGCTGCTCGATGGAGATGGCCGTGACATCAGCCGATGGATCCGACAGCGAGTAGGTGATGGTCCGCTCGCAGGCCTTCGCCGCCGACAAGACCTCATCCACCCGATCCATATCCAGGTTGACGACGGCGGCGTCGCACTGGGCGAAAAGCCCCAACTTGCTCGAGAAGTAATCCTCGAAGGTGGGATGCTCTATGGGCGAGATGTGGTCCTCGCTGATGTTCGTGAAGGCCCCGACGGCGAAGCGAAGACCGGCGACACGGCCATACTTGAGCGCCTGGCTCGATGATTCCATCACCACATCCGAAGCGCCCGCCCTTCGGGCGCGGGCGAGATAGAGGTTGAGCTCCAGGGGCTCGGGCGAGGTCAGCTTGGAGGGGATGCGCTCCGCACCATCGTCCACGACGACCGAGGAGATGAGCGCCGTTGGCGCCCCTCCCCTCTCCTTGGCGTCCTTGTCCAGAATGGATTTGAGATAAAAGGAGCTCGTGGTCTTGCCCTTGGTGCCCGTGAAGGTGCTGATGCGAAGATCGCTGGCGGGGTATCCGTACGCGCGCGCCGCGAGGGGGGCGAGGACGGCGCGGATGTCGTCGACGATCAGACCGGGAACATGGGCGCGGGGATAGGGGGTCTGGGAGACATAGGCGACGGCCCCGGACTCGATCGCCTGCAGGAGGTATTCCTCCTTGAAGGCCGCACCCTTGCAGATGAAGAGCGAGCCCTCGCGTATCGAGCGCGAGTCGTAGCTCACATGCGTGATGGGGAGGTCTCCAAGGTCGGAGGCGCCCCCCGTCAGCTCGACGAGAGAGCCGGACCCGCTCAGGATCGTGCGATACTCGCCGAGAGTCCCTGGGACCTGCAGGGTGACGGATGGCTTCGTTTCGGTGAGAGATGGGTGCATGGGGCCTCCGGAGGGCTACGGTGGTTAAAAGCGCCGGGAGCGGCCTTGGTACCAGCCCCGACGCATCACCATTGTATCCTTGCCCCCGGTCCTTTTGGTGGATATACTAAGTGCCCACGGGCGATTGGCGCAACGGTTAGCGCAGGTGCTTTACACGCACAAGGCTGGGGGTTCGAATCCCTCATCGCCCACCACGGAGCACCGAGCCCCCGCGCGCCAGCGAGCGAGCGGGGGCCTTTCCATACCCATGCGAAAGAGGGCCCCATCCTCTAGGACGGAGCCCTCATCAGGGGGTGGCGTGAACAAGCGGGTTTCCGATCGTCAGCAGATTCCCGTCAGACCGAGGACGAGGCCG
Organism: Collinsella sp.; assembly: GCA_034088265.1. Lineage (GTDB taxonomy): Bacteria > Actinomycetota > Coriobacteriia > Coriobacteriales > Coriobacteriaceae > Collinsella. Next base: position 48,293 of record JAXDWR010000044.1, read on the forward strand.
AGGACCATCGTGCCGACGATGACGTAGTTGACGTTCACGTTCTTGCGAAGCAGGGTGAAGCAGCCGAGCGTGTAGAGCAGAGGGACGAGGCCCTTGAAGATCGTGTCCAGATAGGTCTGGATCATGACGGGGTCGCCCTCGGGCATGGGGATGGAGAGAGCCAGGTTGAACTTGACGAACGAGGCCGCCATGGCGCCGATCATCAGAAGGCCAAGGGTGCTCGCGAGCTTGGTCATGATGCCCATGAGGCCGCTCTCGTAGATCCTCGAGATGAAACTCGAACCGACGCGATAGCCGAGAACCGTGAGGAACCAACGGGTCAGCCACGACGGGATGTTATAGATCAGGAAGAACGCGATGGGGCCCATGATGGAGCCGTTGTCGGCGCACAGCGCCATGCCGACGGAGGCGGCGATGACACGCAAGACGCCCCAGAAGATGGCGTCGCCGATACCCGACATCGGACCCATGAGGGAGGCCTTGACGGAGTCGATCGAATGGGTGTCGAAGTCAGGCTTCTCGGAGTTCTCCTTCTCCATGGAAGCGACGAGGCCCATGCAGAACGTACCGACGTTCGACGTGATGTTGTACCACGTCGAGTGACGTGTCATGGCGTCGATCCGCTCCTCGGGAGTCTTGTAGAAGCGCTCGATGGCGGGCCAGATGGACCACATGAATCCAGATGCGCCGGCTCGGGCGCCGCCCGCGTAGATGGTGAAGACGTTGAACGAGTGCAGGAAGATCCCGCGCAGCATCTTGCGGTCCTCGGGCGAGAGGTCCTTGGTGGAAAGGCTGATCTTCCCTGCAGCGCTCTCGGTGGAGGCTACTTTGATATCCTGGGTGCTCATGCGAAGAAATCCTCCTCTTCGAGTTCGGCGACGGTGGTTGCGCCGGTGCTGATGCCGGATTCGCGAAGCGCCCGGATCTGGTTCCTCAGGTCGAGCATCTCGAACTCACGAAGACCGGAGACGACGAGGATGACGACGCCGATGGCAGCAACGCCGACCATGGGGATGCCGAGGTACTGGATCAGCACGAAGCCGAGAAGGAAGTAGATCGCGAGCTTGTTGTCCCAGAGCATGCGGAGCAGAAGGGCCATTCCGACTGCGGGCAGCAGGCCGGAAGCCGTGTTGAAGCCGTTGATGACCGCCTGGGGAACCATGTTCATGAGCTGTGCGGCCGGCTCGGCACCGATATAGACGGCGAAGAACGTGGGGACGGCGAGGACCAGGTTCATGAGGACGCCGCCGCCGAGATGGCACAGCATGATGCTCTTCTTGTCGCCCTTGCGAGCGGCCCAGTCGATGACGGGGGCCCAGAAGGAGGTGAGAACGTTGAAGACCAGGGAGTAGATGATGTTGACGAAGATCGCCGCGGCGGTGGCCAACGGGATGGCGACGCCCTGGTCCATGCCGAAGTGGACGACGAAGCAGACGGCGAGGACCGTGCCGGCCGTGGTGTCAGCGGAGGTCGCTCCGCCAACGTTGACGCTGCCGATGAAGATGGCCTGCAGCGCGGCACCGATCATGATGCCGGTGGTGATGTCCCCGAAGACGATTCCGGCCACCAAGCCCGCGCCGAGCGGCTGCTCGATCATGGGCTGCCCGAACGTCCACTGGACGTAGTAGCAGAAAAAGGCCGTTAAGAACGCTATGAGCGCGACGTCAAACATACAGTAACCCCTTTCGTAGACAATCGCGACATGGTCTCGGCGGGATCGCCGAGGTGGAGCCTAGAGCTTGGCGAGCAGGTCAGCCACCTTGGTCTTCGCGTCGGTGACGCCCACCTGATGGATGACGGGAAGGTCGTGCTCGCAGAGCTTGCGCGCGGCGGCGACTTCATCGGGATTCAGGGTGACGCCCGTGGTTAGAAGGACCTTCTTGGAATCGTCAGAGCGATCGAAACGGCCCACGTTTGCGACATTGACGCCGCCGATGCGGCCCGGGGCACCCTCGACGAGGCGCAGGGCGTCGGCGATGTTGTCGGTGAGCGCGAAGATGCGCATGCCATCGGCCCTCGGGTCGTTCGCCACCCTGATCGCATCCTCGACGGTGCGGATCAGCAGCTTCTGGCCCTGCGGGCAGGCCATCTTGAGAGTCGCGGACTGGGTCGCGTCGGTGGCGGCGTGATCGTTGGCCACCAATATCCCCTTGGTGTTGAGCTCCTTGCCCCACATCAACGTCACCTGTCCATGGACCAACCGATCGTCAACCCGTATCTGAACGATCATCTTCTCTCCTTTCCCTCACATGCACCACGCATGCCATTGCCTATGCGAAGAAATCGTCGGCTTCCTCCTCGGAGTCCTGAGGCAAGACCCCTTCATCCATCTCAACCCGTCTCATCAGTCCGGATCCGGCAGCGATGACCTCGTCAACGAACTCCGGGGTGAAGGCCTCGGATGAGACAAGACACTCAAGGATGACGGCCAGATTGAATCCGGTCACATGAACGATCCCCTTCGTCTCGGGTCGCATCGCCGTGACCGTGTTGCAGACGCTCCCGCCCATGAGATCGGTGAAGATGATCGCATCGTCATCAGGACCAATGGAATCGATGAAACCCTGGATCTTCTCGCGCGGATCGCTTTCGTCCACATAGCAATCGATCGCCGTGACCGCGGAGTCATCATGGAGCAAGATCTTGGCGACGCTCTTGACCCCGCTCGCAAGGTGTCCGTGCGATGCCACGAGAACCTTTTTCATGAGCCCTCCCTCACGCCACAGGATCCGCGCCGTTGGCGAAGTTGCGGACCACGTGCTCGAACGTCTTGACTAGGGACTCATACGCCGCGGTCGTCATGTCGTGCCAATACACGACGGCATCGGCGTTGGCGGCCTCCTGAGCCGCCACCATCTTCCGGACGGCATCGCCCGCGTACTTGACGCCATAGGTGTAGTAGTTGATCTTGCGGACGCCCGCGTCGATGGCGCGAGCGTTGTCCTCATCCGAGACGCCGGAACCCCCATGCATGACAAGCGGCACGTTCACGCGCGAGCGGATCTCGCGCAGAACGTTGAAATTGAGGTTCGGCTCCCCCTTGTACAAGCCATGAACGGTTCCAAAGGAGCAGGCGAGGGCGTCGAGACCGGTCGACATCACGAAATCCTGGGCAAGATCGGGATCGGTGTAGACAGCGCCAGCCTCCTCGGCCGTGCTGCCAGCGTCCGCGCCCCCTCCCTCGCGCGATCCCATGGACCCAAGCTCGCACTCCAGGCCCGCGCCGTATTCGGCGCACATGTCGGCGGCGGCACGGGAATACTCCACGTTCTTCTCGTAAGGCAGGGCCGACCCATCGAACATGACGCCCGTGAAACCCAGATCGAGCGCGCGATGAGCGTAGGAAAGGTGCTCGCAGTGATCGAGATGGAAGCAGATCTGCGCGCTGGAGCGTTCAGCGAGTGAGGTCACGATGGGGGCGACCGTCGTGAGGGGGATGAGTGACTCATGGACCTCGGCATGCTGGATGATGATGGGATAACCGGTCTCCTCCGAGACCGCTATGGCGGCCCGGATGGCCTCGAGGCTCGCCGCGTTGACGGCAGCGATCGCCATGTTGTTCTGCTCCGCGATCTTGCAAACATCCCTCAGGTTGATCAGCATGCGTACGCTCCTTTCGATAGAGTGCGAATCTATATTCGATTATATTTGTTTTGTTTCATTTATTTTCTTAACCATTCACTTACCGGTGAACGGTTCGCTTTTTTGGTTAGACGCTATTTTGTTTTATTTCGCTTTTATCCAGATGTACCATAAGGTTGTATATAAGTTGCCTCTTTTGAGATGGGAGGCGGTCATGAACCCTGAAGACGACCGCATCATCTACCTTGAGGAGCGCCGAGAGGCCATCCTCTCCCTTTTGGAAAACGACGGCGTCGTGCGCATCACGGATCTGAGCGAGCGCTTCCAGGTCTCATCCGCGACGATTCGCAAGGATATCCGATCCCTCGAGCGCGAGGGACTCCTCAGGCGCACCCATGGTGGAGCCATCAAGCCGCAGCAGAACCACGAACTCAAGCTCGAGGTCGCCGTCACGAGCGCCCATGATGAGAAGGTGCGCATCGGCAAGGCGGCAGCGCAAATGGTTCACGACAGCGACATCCTCTTCATCCAAGCCGGAACCACCTGTCGCGAATTCGCGCGGGCACTCAAGGGAAAGCGCGGGCTCACTCTGTTCCTCAGCGATTTCGAGATAGCCATGGACGCGGAGCGTATCCTGCCAGACAGCGAGATCATCTTCATCGGAGGGCCTGTTCGAACGGGCTATCACTATACCCATGGCCCCGAGGCCATCCGTCAGCTCCTGAACTATCACGTCCCCACCGCATTCATGAGCACCAACGCGTTCACCTTCGATATCGGCTTCTCCACCCACAGGCTCGAACAGGCCAATTGGCTCCAAGCGCAACTCAAGATGGCCGATAGGAACATAATGCTCCTCGATTCATCGAAGTTCGGTATCCAGGCCCCATTTGGATCATTCGGACTCGATGATATCGATTGCCTCATCACCGACACCCTCATGGATGCGGACATTCGAGACCGGATTCACGAGAAAGCCCCCGGACTCGATATCGTCTTCGCGTAGAAAAGGGCCCATCGCACTCGATGGACAAGAAAAGGCCCCGCCGGACGCTCAGGCGATCCGGCGGGGCCTCATCATGCGCTATGCGCGAGGTGGTTTAGAAGTCGACGTCCACGTCGTTGTAGACGCACTCGAGCAGCTTCTCCATCTCCTCCTGCGTCGGGGTGCGGGGGTTGGAGAGGGTGCAGGCATCGAGGAGCGCGTTGGCGGCGACGTCGGCGCGCTTGGCCTCGAACTCGGCGTAGTCGATGATGGACTCATCGGCCTTCACGCCGGAGGCGCCGTAGTTCTTGATGCCCTGCGGGATGTCGAGGGCATCGTTGAGGTCGCGGATCTTCTGGACCAGGGCGGCGACGAGCTCGTCCTCGGTCTCGCCCTCGAGGTGCAGGACCTCCTTGGCGATGAAGGCGTAGCGGCTCTTGGCGCGCTCGTCCTTGGCGTTGAACTGGATCACCTTGCCGAGATACATGGCGTTGGCGCAACCATGGATGATGTGGTCGCCGGAGAAGGCGGCACCGGTCTTGTGGGCCATGGAGTGGACGATGCCAAGGAGACCGGAGGAGAAGGCGATTCCGGCGATGCACTGGGCATCATGCATGTGCTGGCGGGCCTCCTTGTCGCCCTTGTAGGACTTGGGCAGCCACTCGACGATCTCGCGGATGGCGTGGAGGGCGTTGCCGTCGGTGTACATGGAGCCGGCGGTGGAGACATAGGCCTCGACCGCATGGGTCAGGGCATCCATGCCGGTGTGGGCGCAGAGCTTGGCGGGCATGGTGTAGGTCAGCTCGGGGTCGACGATGGCGACGTCGGGCGTGATGTTGAAGTCGGCGAGCGGGTACTTGATGCCCTTCTCGTAGTCGGTGATGACGGAGAAGGCGGTCACCTCGGTGGCGGTGCCGGAGGTGGAGGCGATGGCGCAGAAGCGGGCCTTCTGGCGGAGCTCAGGCATGCCGAACGGGACGACGGCCTGCTCGAAGGTGAAGTCGGGATACTCGTAGAACAGCCACATGGCCTTCGCGGCGTCGATCGGGGAGCCGCCACCGATGCCGATGATCCAGTCGGGCTGGAAGTCGGTCATGGCCTGGGCGCCCTTCATGACGGTGTCGACGGAGGGATCGGACTCGACGCCCTCGAAGATCTCGACCTCGAAGCCGGCCTCCTTGAGATCGGCCTCGACATCCTGCAGGAAGCCGCCACGGCGCATGGACCCGCCGCCGGTGACGATCATCGCGCGGGAGCCCTTGAGGTTCTTGACCTCATGGCGGGCACCCTCACCAAAATACAGGTCGCGAGGATTGGTGAAACGTCCCATAATCTAGCCTCCATTCGCGGGCCGTCTCGACCCGCAAGAATAAGCGGAGCACCCAAGCGGCTCCGTCTGGACCAAAACGAATCTGCGCTCTTCAAACGCACAGTATCATGCATATTCTACTCCTTGAAATCGTTTTATGCTCGTATAATTATGCGATGTTGGGCAATATCCCCGCGCGCGGGGGCACAAACCAAACGATCGCAGGTTCCCATGGCCTTTCAGCTCAAGCCGGGCGACCGGCTCCTCATCGGATTGCTCTCCCTCGCCCTCCTGGGCGGGGCGGCCTGGTGGCTTCTGGGCGAGGGCGCACCCACAGGGGGGCTCGTGGTCGTCTGCCAATCGAAGGACGGGTTCCGCCGCGTCGACGCGCTCTCGACCTCCGTCGAGTACACCGTCGAGACCCCGGGAACCGGCTTCGGCGCCGACGCCCAAGAGGGGCTCAACACCGTGAGGATCGAGGGCGGCGCGGTCGATGTCATCTCCTCCAACTGCGCGAACCAGATCTGCGCCGAGCACGACGCCATATCAGAAGCCGGGGAGCAGATCGTCTGCCTGCCCCACGGCGTCGTGATCGAGATCGTCGACGACGAGGAGAACGCCTCCCAGCTCGTGTAGATATGGGACATAGGGGAGCGCATCCCAAACCCCCGCGGCGTGACAGGGTACACTGTACGGACACTTCAACCGCAGCACGAATGGAGGCGACATGGCGTTCGATCCCATCCAAGAGGACTGCCTGCGCCTCATCTTGGAGGACATGCACCGCAAGGGGGTCTTCCCCTTGGAGGACGCGTCCTTCATAGAGCATGGCATGGAGCTCTATCGCACCGATGCCGACCAGCTCGTGCACACGGACCGCGACCGCTCCTTCCATCTCACCGCCCGTGTGGCGGAGCTCGTCGACTACCAGCTCCCCTTCATCACCAACGAGATGGAGATCAATCGCCAGGAGGATCTCGCCGAGGATCAGCTCCGCGAGGCCATCGAGCTCGACCCCGGCAATCGAGACGCCCAGCGCATGCTGGCGGCGCTCAACGCCGAATCCAACGACGCCTACGTGTCCTTCCTGATCGACAACCGATCCGCCCTCGAGGACGACCTCGCCCGACTCGAGGCGGGCGCGAACGATCCCTATAGCCGCGAGTTCGCCAGCGACCTCGGCAGAAGGCCCTATCTGCGCTGGCTCGCATCGCTCGCCGCGCACGCGCTCATCTCGGGCCAGTACCGCATCGCCCTCGAGGCCGCCGAGGCGAGCCTCGCATTCGCCCCCCACGATCCCGGTGACGTGAGGCACAGCGCCATGCTCGCCCTCGCCAAGCTCGAGGCGACCCGTGACGAGCTCCACGCCTTCCGACGCAAGCATGCGCTCGCCTACCTCTCCCCATCACCCCAGCGGCGGCGCGGGCCCTTGACGGGCCATCGGGATCTCGATCCATGGTCCCTGCTCGCCGAGATGAGCGCGGCCTGGAAGTCGTATGACCTCGAGGGCGCGGAGCGGGCGCTCAGGACCCTCGTGAAGGGCTTCCCGCATGGTGCCGAGTCCCTGTTCTACCAGGCGGAGCTTCCCGAGGGTGTCTTCTCCCGCGTCAACGTCCCCGCCGCAAGCGATGACGAGCTCGTCCTCGCCATCAGCGAGGCCACCCCGCTGCTCCAGGAGGGCATCGGGTCGCCCGACAACGCATGCTTCTCGACCTGGATCGCCAACCATGACATCGTCGCGCGCGCTCTCGAGGGTCGTGGCGCCCGGCCGTCCCAGGCGAAGGGGCGGCACTCGGGAGGGGTCGACTGATGGATCCCTCGCGCTACGTCCCGGCCTATCTCGAGCAGGCCTACATCGACGAGCATGACGAGCTCACCCCCGCGGCCCGCGAGCTCCTTCACGACGAGATCGCGCGGCACCCCGAGACCTATGCCACGAGCGACCATGCCCGGGCCCTGCTCTCATATGCCCGCACCCATGCGCATCTCCATGCCGAACTCATCCGCATGGAGGGTCTCTCGGATGAGGAGTTCGACCGCAAGCGGGCCCGGCTCTTCGACGAGACCCGCATGGAGCTCATGAGGATATGGCAAGGCGATCGGCTCTGCGTCGACGCCCGGCTCCTCGACATCCTCCTCGCCAACGTCCCGCTTGACGACTGCCTCGTCGACCTGATCCACCTCGAGCGCGAGGTCCGCGACGAGCTCGTCCATGCGCTCGGCGGCTTCGATCCCGATGTGCCCGGATTCTGGATCTCGTCGAGCGGAAGCCCCCTCCCCCAAGAGGAGTCCGCACTCAAAACGGCCACGAACCCCGTGGTCATCGGATGGCTCCACATCGTCGAGGCGCTCGCGCAGGGCAGCATCGCGAGCGGTCGATACCGCGCCGGCGCCTCGTACGCCCGCATCGTCATGCGCTCGGAGGGCTACCCCAACCTCGCCGTGGGAACCCTGCTCCTGGCTCTGGCGCGACTCGAGGACGAGGACGCCTTCTTCGCCTGCATACGGGAGGCCGATCCCGACCTGCATCTCGATGATTCGCCTTGGTACCTCCTCGCCCGCACCATCTTGCTCTACAAACTCGGACGCCGGAAGAACGCACGGCGCGCCCTCAGGGATTTCGCGGCGCGCTGCGATGGGGGCGCCTTCTTCTTGCTGAACCCCACCTATCTGACCCCATACCTCCCCGTCCGGCCCGCTGTCTCGGAGCCATGGGAGCTCACGCACCAGGCGATCTGGGAGGCCGACGGCATCATCGCGGACACCCCCGATTTCGTTTTATGGGCGGAGGGCGTCGAGGGGGTCATGGAGTCCTCCGAGCACTTCGCCGACCGCAACGGCTTCTGAGGTCGCCCTCTTGGATGGGGTCCGCCACCAGCCTGGGAGCGCCCCTTTCCCTTGATGTGTGGACCGCGAAGCCGCTACAGTTGACATGACCAGCCATCCGCCCCAGGGCGGGATTCCAGGAAAGGCGCTCCGTTGCCAACCAACTCGCTCAAACACCAAGTCACGGTCCACTACACGGGAAGCTTCGAGGACGGTGAGGTCTTCGACACCACCAAGGGGCGAACCCCCCTCACCTATATAGAAGGCGACCACGAGGTCATCCCCGGCTTCGAGGCCGCCGTCCTCTCCATGGAGCCCGGGGAGTCCAAGAGGGTCCGTATCGAACCCCGCAACGCCTATGGGGAGAGAAGCGCCGACCTGCTCTACATGATGCCCACCATAGAGATCCCCAACTACGACGACCTCGTCGTCGGGCAGATGATCCATCTCATGAACGGGGAGGGCTACCAGCAGCTCGCGCGCGTGGTCAAGGTCGAGGACGACGGCATGACGGTCTTCGATTTCAACCACCCCATGGCCGGCCACACGCTCGTCTTCGAGCTCGAGCTCCTATCTCGCGAGCCGGTCCCAGAGGGGAGTGGGGTCCAAGATGCATGATCCCCGTCCGGGCATCCTCTGCGCGGGCTGTCCCCATCGCGCGGCTCTCGTCGCCATCAAGGAGGCGTCCCGTGGACGCCGAGGCAAGATCCTCTGCGGAGATGCCGGCTGCCCGCACGTGGGCGCGGTCCATCCCGCCGCCGCCACCTGCCCGGGCGGCGACGCTGCGCTGCCCGCGCGCTATCGCAAGGATATCCCAGTCGATGGGACCACCTCCCAGCCCGCCGCCCCCTACTGCATCCATGTCATCTTGGACCAGGAGGTCGCTTCCGCCGATGCCCCAGGGAGCCTCGGCTCCCTCGCCGCGGAAGGCGAGAGCGTCATCCTCGCCGTCATGGCATCGAGCGCGGGGCATCTGGAGCGCGGGGACGTGGAACGGCTCGGCCAGACCGTCCTCGAGATCGGCGCGGGCGATGTCGCCATCCTCGACCCCTTCGACATCGCCCGCTGCACCGACGTCTTGAGCGGGCAGCTCGACGAACCCGGGGTGCACGGCGCGATATTCGCCTCGCCCTGCGCCCGGCTCCTCTTGGATGGAGAGGCAACCGAGCCCGTGGAGGTCGATCCGCACATGTGCGTGGGCTGCCAGCGCTGCCATCAGATCACCGGATGCCCCGCGCTCTCCTTCACCCCTCCCCGCTACACCGTCGACGCCTCCATGTGCACGGGATGCGATCTTTGCACCGGCTTCTGCAGGACCCAGATCATCTACAGCCCCCGCAATCGACTGAGCCTCGACGAGCGCCGCACCCTGCGCCTTGCCGCCGCGTTGGCGGGAACCGGCTCTTTGGAGAACTCATAGGGCAGGACATCTGGGTCAAATCGGATTCGACTACGCCTGCTCTTCTGTTATACTTCTCACTTGCCGTCCCCATCGTCTAGCGGCCTAGGACGTCGCCCTTTCAAGGCGAAGATCACGGGTTCGAATCCCGTTGGGGGCACCATCGACCAAAGAAGCCCGGGGTTGACTCCGGGCTTTTTTCTTTCTCATGAAGGCCCTCGCGATCCATGGATATGAAAACGGCGACGCCTCTCCCATGGTTTGGGAAGAGGGCGACGCCAGCATCACATCCAAGAGGGGCCCGCATGAATCGAGCCCCTGTCCGCCGAACACGTCACACGTAGAAGAGGATGTCGTCGTAGGTGGGCACCGGCCAGTAGTCGGCGGCCACGATCTCCTCCATGGCATCGACCGCCGCGCGCAGGGAGGCCATGGCGGGGACGACCTCGTGCGCGTAAACCTCGGCCTGACGCTGGCCGTCGGCGACCGATTCGGCCTTGATGTGCAGCGCGTCGAGCGCCTCGATGCGGTCGTTGATCTCGGTGATGCCCTGGCAGAGCTCGTTGAGGGTCCGCTGCTCGCACAGCATGGCCGCATCGGCACCGGCGGCGCGGATGGTCTCGAGACCCTTGGCGACCTTGGTGGCGTAGGCCGTGATGACCGGGCGGTAGGTGCGGCGCGCCTCGCGGACCATGGTGGTCGCCTCGATGTTCATGAGCTTGTTGTACTTCTCGAGCTTGACCTCGTAGCGGCATGCGGCCTCGGCCTCGGTGAGGACCCCCATCTCCTGGAAGAGAGCCAGGTTCTTGGGGGCGACGAAGGCCGAGAGGGCCTCCGCAGTCGTCTCGAGGTTGCACAACCCGCGCTCCTCGGCCTCGCGATGCCAGGCCTCGGAATAGCCGTCACCCGAGAACAGGATGCGACGATGCTCGCGCAGGTGCTCGGCGCAGTACTCGAAGGCCGCCTCGTGGAAGCGCTCGGGCTCGACGCCCTCGAGCGCGTCGGCGAAATCGCGCAGGGACTGGGCGACCGCGGTGTCGAGGACCATGTTGGAATCCGACACGTTCGCCTCGGAGCCGACGGCACGGAACTCGAACTTGTTGTTGGTGAACGCGAACGGCGAGGTGCGGTTGCGATCCGTGTTGTCCTGCTCGAGGTTGGGCAGGACGACCGCGCCCAGATCGAGCGTGTCGGTCGTGGCGTGCACCGACGCCTCTCCATCCATGATCATCTCGACGACCTCGGTGAGCTGGTCGCCCAGGAAGATCGACATGATCGCCGGGGGCGCCTCGTCGGCGCCGAGACGATGATCGTTCCCGCAGCTCGCGACGCTGGCGCGCAGAAGGTCCTGGTATTTGTCGACCGCCTCGATGACCGCTGTGAGGAAGACCACGAACTGGAGGTTCTCGGTCGGAGTGTCCCCGGGCTCCAGCAGGTTCTCGTCGGCGGTGCCGAGCGACCAGTTGTTGTGCTTGCCCGATCCATTGATGCCGTCGAAGGGCTTCTCATGCAGCAGGCACACCAGATCGTGCCTGCTCGCGATGAGCTTCATCTTCTCCATGATGAGGAGGTTGTTGTCGACGGCCTCGTTGAGCTCGGAATAGACGGGGGCGAGCTCGTGCTGGCAGGGGGCGACCTCGTTGTGCTTGGTCTTGGACGGGATCCCCAGCGCCCAGAGCTCGTCGTCGAGGTCCTTCATATAGGCCGAGACGGTCGGTCGGATGGCTCCGAAGTAGTGCTCCTCGAGCTCCTGGCCCTTGGCGGGGGCGGCGCCGAACAGCGTGCGCCCCGTGATGACCAGATCGCGACGGCGACGGTATGCATCCTTCTTGATGAGGAAGTACTCCTGCTCGTCGCCCACGAAGGGGACGACCTTCTTGGGATGCTTCCCAAACAGGGCCAAGACGCGCTTCGCCTGGATATCCAAAGCCGTCATGGAACGCAAAAGCGGCGTCTTCTTATCGAGAGCCTCGCCGGTGTAGGAGCAGAAGGCGGTGGGGATGCAGAGGACGTCGTCTTTGATGAACGCGGGGCTCGTGGCGTCCCAGACGGTGTAGCCGCGGGCCTCGAAGGTCGCGCGGAGCCCGCCGTTAGGGAAGCTCGAGGCGTCGGATTCGCCCTTGATGAGCGCTTTGCCCGAGAATTTGGTGAGGGCGGTGCCGTCGTGGTTGGGTTCGAGGAAGCTGTCGTGCTTCTCGCTCGTGATGCCGGAAAGGGGCTGGAACCAGTGAGCGTAGTGCGTCGCGCCCTTGGAGATGGCCCATTCCTTCATGGCGTGCGCCACCGCGTTGGCGACATCCAGATCGAGGGGTTGGCCCTCCTCGATGGTGGCGGCGAGCTTCTTGTAGATGTCCTTGGGCAACCAACGCCTCATGACATCTTCCGAGAAGACCTTGGTCCCAAAGCGGTCCGTGAGGTCGGACATGCAGTGACTCCCTTCATGCTGCGCCGATGGCCGGCGTCGACGTTGGATAATCGCATCCTAGGCACGACTCGTTGCGAGCAGATTTCCAAATCCGGTTAAGCGCCATCTTTCACGCGATGTGCCCAGTCTAGGGGAACGCCGACGCCACATCCGCTACGATATGCCCATTTCATCTGAAATCGATCCGACACTCGGGGTGAGGCGCATCGATATCGTGTGCAAGTCGCCCCCAGACCCGCGAGGGGCGGTAAAATGGAGCGGTTCGCAAGCAGCCCACGACGACAGGAGCACCCATGTCGATCACCCCCGCCGAGATCGCCGAGACCAGGGGCATGGTCTCCGAGCAGAACCTCGATATCCGCACCATCACCATGGGCATCTCGCTCATGGGTTGCGCGGACGAGAGCCTCGAGCGCATGTGCACCAAGGTCTACGACCGCGTCACCTCCACCGCCGAGCATCTGGTCGAGACCGCTGAGACCCTGGAGCGCGAATACGGCATCCCCATCGTCAACAAGCGCGTCTCGGTCACCCCCGTCGCACAGATCGCCGCCGCCTGCAAGGACCAGGACCTCATCCCGCTCGCCCACGCGCTCGATCGCGCGGCCGAAACCTTGGGGATCGACTATCTGGGTGGCTACTCCGCGCTCGTGCACAAGGGCATCGGCGACGCCGATCGCCGCCTGATCCAGTGCATCCCGCAGGCCCTGAGCGAGACCAGCCGCGTATGCTCCTCCGTCAACGTCGCGAGCCTGAGGGCCGGCATCAACATGGACGCCGTCCTCATGACGGCCCGCACCATACAGGAGGCCGCCCGCATCACCCAGGATCGCGAATGCGTGGGCGCATCCAAGTTCGTCGTCTTCGCCAACATGGTCGAGGACTCCCCCTTCATGGCCGGTGCGGTCCACGGCGCGGGCGAGGCCGACGCGGTGATCAACGTCGGTGTCTCCGGCCCCGGCGTCATGGCCGCCGCCCTCGCCGAGCTGCCCGAGACCGCCGACATGATGGAGGTCGCCGAGCGCATCAAGCAGACCGCGTTCAAGATCACCCGCGCCGGCGAGCTCATGAGCCGCGAGGCCGCACGGCGACTGGGCGTAGAGAAGGGCATCGTCGACCTCTCTCTCGCACCCACGCCGGCCGTCGGCGACTCGGTCGCGCGCATCCTCGAGATCATCGGTGTGGGCCAGTGCGGCGGGCCCGGCACCACCGCCGCCCTCGCCCTCCTCAACGACTGCGTCAAGAAGGGCGGCGTGATGGCGAGCTCGAGCGTGGGAGGGCTCTCCGGAGCGTTCATCCCCGTCTCCGAGGACGCCGGCATGATCGACGCCGCCGAGAGCGGCGCGCTCTCACTCGAGAAGCTCGAGGCCATGACCTGCGTCTGCTCCGTCGGCCTGGACATGATCGCCATCCCCGGCGACACCCCCGTCGAGGCCATCGCCGGCATCATCGCCGACGAGATGGCGATCGGCGTCATCAACAACAAGACGACCGCGGTGCGCATCATCCCGGCGTTCGGGAAGAAGGAGGGGGAGTGCGTCGAGTACGGCGGGCTCTTCGGACGCGCGCCCATCATGCGCGTGAACCCCCACGCCGGCAGCGTCTTCGCCCACCGCGGCGGACGTTTCCCCGCACCCCTCAACTCGCTGAAGAACTAGGAGACCTCGATAGGGCCCGGCTCCACATACGCCGGGCCCTCCCATATCGAGATGCCTCGACGATCCCGAGGAGCCATCCCGTGCGTTCCCGACTGCTCGAAACCGATTGGAATGAGGAATGGAAATCCCTGCAGGCCCAGCGGCGGGCCGCGGACGACCCCTCGTTTTGGGATAGGCGGGCCCGGCATTTCAGGCCTCGCGAGACACATCCCTATGCACGGGACTTCATCTCCCTGGCCGCCGTCAATCCGGGCGAGCGCGTGCTCGACATGGGGTGCGGCGGCGGGTCGATCGCCATCCCCCTCGCACAGGCCGGGGCCTCGGTCCTCGCCTGCGATTTCTCGCAGCAGATGCTCGACGTCGTCCGCGAGGGCGCGGAAGATGCCGGCCTCGACGGACGCGTGGAGCCCAAGCTCCTAGCTTGGGACGACGACTGGGGCGCCGCGGGCATCGGGGACGGCTCCGTTGACGTCGCGATCGCCAGCAGGTCGATCTCTACGCTCGATCTGGCCTCCGCACTCTCCAAACTCGATCGTGTCGCGCGTCGACGCTGCTGCATCACCCAAGTCGCCACCGCGAGCCCGCGCTACGACGAGCACGTCATGGACGCCATCGGAGCGCGCGTCTCGCACAGCCGCGACTTCGTCTACGCCTTCAACATCCTGATCGGGATGGGCAGGCTCCCCCAGGTGCGCTACATCGCATCCCAACGTCGGGACACCTTCGACTCCCTCGAGGATGGCGTTGCCGACTTCTCACGCATGCTCGAAGGCGGCAACGAGCACAAGGTCCCCGAGCTCAGGGCCTACATCGGAGAGCATATGATCGAGAACCCCCACGCCGGGGAGCCCGGTGCGAAGGGATCGACCCAAGGCCGATTCATGCTCGATCATATCCGCACCGTCACCTGGGCCTTCATATCGTGGGACACGGATTGAGCTGAAGCAAGGGGCCGCTGCATACCTGTCGCCTGCAGCGGCTCCCTCTCCGATGTGTCAGCTGCAGCCCGTCGTCGTCCCGCAATCCAGGCACACCTTGCATGTGCCGTTCTGAACGAGCCTCGAGCTCCCACAATTGCTGCAGGTCGACCCGTCGAAGAGCCTCTCTCCGTGCTGCGCCGCCTCCTTGGCGCGCTCGTCGACGAAGGCGATGGTGAAGAAGTCGCCCATATCCACGGCATCGGCCTCCTCGCGCAGGATCGCCTCCTTCTCGCGCCTGAGACGATCCATCTCATCGGTGCTCACCACCGGCTGCAGCTCGTCCTCGCTTCCCGAGTTGGCAACCGCCGTCTCCACGACCTCGGTGATGAGCTCGGGGTCGACGGGCAGCGAGGGCCTGGGGGGACGGGCGGGCTTGACCTGGACGCGCGAGAAGTCGCCCTGCTCGATATCGATCACCTTCGATATCAGGTCCGAGATCGACGTCACGTATTTGATGTTGGGATGTCCCTGGACGAAACCGTAGGGCTCGTACTTCTGGCCGCGCAGCATCTTCGAGATGCTTTCGGCGGGGATGTCGTATTGCAGCATGACCGAGATGGTCTTGGAGAGCGAGTTGAGGAGGCCCATGATCGTCGTGCCCTCGCGATCGGTCGTCACGAAGAGCTCTGAGATCTTGCCCGCATCGTCACGGTTCACCGTGGTGTAGATCTTCACCCCGTCCACCTGGGCGAGGTGCGTCCTGCCGTTCCTGATCCCCAGGACGCGCTTGCGCTGGGCGGTGTGATGCTCCTCGATCGCGAACCTCGCCTCCCGCAGCTCGTCCCGAGCCGACTGGGCGTACTCCAAGAGCGCGGCATAGGAGAGGTCGGACAGGTCGTCCGTCGCGTCCCTATCATTCAACGAGGTGTTGAGGGGCTGCGCGTTCTTCGACCCGTCACGATAGAGCGTGATGCCCTTGCACCCAGATCTCCATGCGAGCATGACGACGTCCTTGAAATCCTGAACCGTGGCGGTCCTTGGCAGGTTGACCGTCTTGGAGATGGCGCCCGAGACCAACGGGGTCAGGGCGGCGACCATCAGCACGTGACCGCTCGGATCGATGAAACGCTCACCCGTCCCGCAGGTGTTCGCGGTGTCGAAGACGGGGAGGTGCTCGTCGAGCAGATGTGGGGCCCCCTCGATCTTCCCGTCCTTCACCATGCCGTTCCCGTCGGTCTCCTGCACATAGGCCAGGATCTCCTCGATCTGGGCCTCGGTGTAGCCCAGGCGCGCCAGCGCCTCCCCGATCACGGGGTTGGCGATCGTCATGAAACCGCCGCCGGACAGCTTCTTATAGATCATGTGGCTGAAGAAAGGCTCGATGGAGGTCGCCGCGCAGTCCATGGCAAACGAGATGGTGCCCGTCGGAGCCATGACGCTCACCTGGGCGTTGCGATACCCCAGGCGCTCCCCAAGCTCCTCCGCCTCCGTCCAGGAACGCGTGAGCGCGCTCGCGAGCTCGCCCTCTCCGGCACCCCCGAGCAAGGCGAGATCGATGCGCGGGGGCTCGATGGACAGTCCCTCGTAGGCGTCATCTCGGGCGTTCGCCGCGCGAGCGTGGTTCCTGATCACGCGGGCCATGTGATCGCGGTTGAGCGCATGGCACTCAAAGGGACCGACCTTCCCCGCCATGATGGCCGAGGTCGCATAGCTCCTTCCCGTGAGAAGGCCGACCAGCGCCGACGCGATCGCACGGGCCAGCGGCGAGTCGTAGGGGACGCCCTTGGCCATGAGGAGGCTCGCCAGATTGGAGATCCCCAGGCCGGTGGCACGGAATCGATGGGTTTTGCGCGCGATATCGCGCGTGGGGAACTGCCCCCATGCCACCGACGCCTCAAGCGCCAACTGAGCCATCACGACGGCATGCTCGAAGCCCTCCACGTCGAAGCGGCCCGAGACGGGATCGTGGAACCGATAGACGTTGAGCGAGGCCAGGTTGCAGCTCGAATCATCCAGGAACGCGTACTCGCCGCACGGGTTCGTCGCGTTGATGCGGTTGCGCCGCACACCCAGGACCCCGTCCTCGCCGGCGGGGCATGTGTGCCAGTCGTTGAAGGTGTCGTCGAACTGGGGCGCGGGATCGGCGCATCGCCAGGCGGAGCGGTTGAACTCATCCCAGATGCGGGCGACCGAAACCTCGCGATCCAATCGCTCGTCGACGCGCCCCTTGAGCGTGTAGGTGGCCCCGGGCTCCTGCGGCAGGCGCTCGACCTTGCGCATGAAGTCGCTGCCGATGCGCAGCGAGTTGTTTGAGTTCTGGCCCGATACGGTCGAGTACGCCTCTCCGTTCAGGTCTCCATCGTAGCCCATCTTCATCAGGGCGAGCGCCTTGTCCTCCTCGCGGGCCTTCCAGGTTATGAATTGCTCGATATCCGGATGATCGATATCGAGGCACACCATCTTCGCGGCCCGCCTCGTCGTCCCACCGCTCTTGATGGCGTCGGCGTTGCGGTCGAAGCCCCGCAAGAAGCTCATGACGCCACTCGAGACCCCACCACCCGATAGGCGCTCCCCCTCGGCGCGAAGCGCGGAGAAGTTCGATCCGGTCCCCGATCCGCCGCGGAAGAGCTTGGTCTCGGTGACGTATTCATCGGATATCGAATGGTCACCGAGGAGCTTGTCCTCGATCGACACGATGAAACAGGCGCTCGCCTGGGTTCGCGTGTAGTTGTCCTTGGACTCCACCACCTCGCACGATGCGGGATCGACATGGAACATGCCCTGAGGAGCGCCCGCGATTCCATATGAACGCATGAGGCCTGTGTTGAACCATTGTGGGGAGTTGGGCGCGAACCGCTGATCCAAGATCATGAAGACGAGCTCATCGTAGAGGATCCGGGACTGCTCGCCCTCATCGATCAGGTCCTCGTCGACCAGCGCCGCGACCCAGAAGTCGACCATGCGGTGAGCCACCTGGCGCATTGAGGTCTCCGAACCGGTCTCGGGCACGCCCGTGCGCCGGAAGTACTTGGACGCGATGATGTCCACCGCGTTTTGGGAATAGTGCTCCGGGAACTCCAAGCCATGCATCTCGCACAAGACCTTACCGGTCTTGTAGTCGGTCAAGCGGACGTCGCGCGAGGACCATTCGAACAGATCATAAACGGTCTTGCCCTCGTTCTCGGGAAGATCGAGCGAGGACGTGAACCGGCGAACCACCATGTGTTCAACCTTGCTTGCCATGTCGCACCTCGTTTCGGGAATGAATGGTCGGACGCTGGCGCGGGTCCGTGCCCCGTGCCACTCGTGAGGCGATTCTAGCAAGGCTCGAATACAATGAAGCGCAACATGTTGTGAGATTCCGTAAACGGTAACACAACATATAGCTTACGCTTTCTTTGCGAACTGTTCCAACACGATCTTTGGAGGGTGGTAGCTGCGATAATGTGAGTTGCTCGTCTAGTGTCCAAGGGAAAGTGAGTGAGCATATGTCGCTCTCAGGAAAGCAGGTCAGGCAGCTTCGCAGCCTCGCCCATCATCTCAACCCCATCATCCATATCGGCAAGTCCGACATCACCGATTCGCTCGTCAAGGAGACCGACGCCGCGCTCGAGGCACGCGAGCTCATCAAGTGCGCGGTCCAGGACGGCAGTGGGCTCGACGTCCGCGAGGCAGCAGAGTCGCTCGCCGAGCGCACCAACGCCGATATCGTTCAGATCATCGGCCATCGCTTCTCCATCTACCGCGAGAGCAGTCGTGACGACATCGAGAAGATCAAGCTCGTCTAGACGCTCCTCATAGCATCACCTTCCCCTGCATACCCTCGATGATGCTGCGGTACAGCTCCCTCGTCTCGTCCTCGGGCTCGCTGTTCAGCTCGTGTTTGAGGTAGTACAGATGGCTGTTGTAAAGCTCGACGACCTCGCGGCGCCGCCCCTCGAGCCCCATCACCCTCATCGCCAGGCGCACCACGTCCTCACGCGTGGGCGCCTGCTTCATCGCCGCATCCATGAGCCAAGACGCCGAGGGCAGGTCCCCCTCCTCGAGGGCGGCCTCGATCCCGCGCACCATGCAGTCCACGAAGCGCGTGGCGTAGGATCTCCTCAACCTTGAGAAATACGTCACATCGCCTATGTCGGGAACGTACATGGGACCTTTGTAGACCTCCTCCAGGCGCAGGCACGCCTCGACGATGCCGCGCGACGAGACCCCCGTCCTCTTGAGGAGGATCTCACGCGCGAGCATCTCGAACCTTCCCAGATCCGTCGAGACGTACTCCTCGTTCATCGCTATGGCGCCGGCTTGGCAGACGATGTACTGCGGCCCGTCATCTTGCTGACAGAGCGCCTGCCGCAGCGCCGTCAGAGTCACATAGAGGTTCTGTCGCGCACGGCGGTATTCGAGGTCGGGCCAGAGCTCCGCCATGATCACCCTCCTGCTGAGAAACGACCCCCGCTCCATGGCCAGGCGCGCGGCGAGGAACGTCGCCTTGCGCCTCTTCCAGATCTCCTCTGTGAGGACATGACCGTTCCTCGATGCGCGGAACCCACCGAAGAGGTTGATGCTCACCTGACCAACCTCGCGCAGGAGCTCCTCGTAATCGCGATCGCACGCCGCCTCCGGAACGGAGCCGCGATCCTCCCCCAGCATGAACGCCCGCTCAAGACGTCGGGGGAGCAGACGGCGTATGGAATCCGCCTTCTCGCCCAAGATGTGCATCGCGAGCGTCGCTCGGGCGCGCACCGTCTCGGCAAGCATATCAACGCGGTGCATCGAGTACCATGCGGAGAGGTCGGCATCACATCGGGCGGCCGAGAGATGGAGGGCGATCGACCACGCCTCCTCGGGCGTCCCCACCTCTTGCGACAGGTCGCAAAGCTCGACCTCCTGGCGGATCACCAGGCGCGAGCTGTTATACAGCCCCGCCACCCGCTCGAGCAGTGCGGCCCATGCCACCATCGAGCGCTGTCCCTCCCCCGCGAGCTTCTGGACCTGCTGGGCTCGGAACTCCGCATTCACCGCCTGGCCGAGCAGCATGTACTGCCATCCCTCCATCGTCAGGCACAGCAGCTGATCGCTCAGATTCGATTCCCTGACCGCGACCCTCGATGCATCCGAGAACGCCCGCTCATCCACCATGGGCCTCCCCTGCATCAGGCGACGCGCCGATGCGACCATCCGGGCCCAAGACGCCAAGGGCCCGAGCTTTCTCTCGGTCAGGCGCCTCACCGTCGCCGCAAGCCAATCATCGACTTCCGGGCTCTCCTCAAGCCCCTCGCGAAGCGACTCCACAAGATGATGGTCGAGCCTGCAGAGGACCGATGGTATGACGACCTCGTCGCACCCTGATTCCAAATACTCAGGAAGATCGACCTTGGATAGGTCGTCCACGATCCCGCGTCTTCTCCGGGCATGGTCCCTCAGACGCGCCGCGTCGGCACACGGGATCCCTCTCGACGCCACCATCGCGACCTCGGGAAGCGAAATCGCCTTGCAATCCCGCCAGATCTCCCCCATGGCTCGCGCTATCTCCCAATCCTCCGGACTCAACTCCGCTTCCACCTCGTTGGCGCGGCGCCGTATATCCGCGCTCAACGCGCGCGCCGCCCGGTAATCCCCCATGCACAGCGACGCCATCCAAGCTGCGAGCTCAAGGCCCAAGTCCATACTCGCATCGGGATCGACCTCCACGCGCTCGACCGTCTCGCGTATGAACAGGGCGTGGCCACGGAGGGCGAACGCGGAGGGGAACTCGGCGATGAGCGAGGCCCGCTCTGCCGTGGTGAGGAATCGCCCCATCAACGCGACCGCATCATCGGCCCGTCCCGCCCTGAGCAGGATCCGCGCGGCCTTGATCGCCACCGCATGACGGCTCGTCGCGATATCCGCCCTCAGGGCATCGAGGGCCCCATGGACGGTGCCCAAGCACCTGAATCCCTGGGTGTCGGCATCGAGGGCGACGATCGGGTATTCCCGCTTCAAACGCGCGATGAGATCGATCTTCACGTGGACGCCGGCCCGTTCCAGATCCCGAATCGATCCCGATCCGAGCATCACCATCAGGCACACGACGCGCAGCAGCGGATCCTTCTGGGTCCGAAGCTCTTCGATGACCGCTCGATACACCTTGGCCACCTCGCGCTCAAGGCACTCCCCTCCCCCTGCCACGGAGCTGACGTTCCTCAGTGACACGACGAGAGCCGGTATGCCCTGCGTGAGACCGTACACATCGAGGGAGCTCGATAGACCGAAGGCGTTGACCCACTTGGCATACTCATGCGGTCGCACGAACAGCGACGGGGCATTAACCTTCGCCGAGTCCCCCATGGCCCTGATCAGCGATCGGGATCGCGGCGTGCAGGCCACCAACACCATGATCTCCGCAGCGCGCATGGACCTGAACAGCTCGATCGCCTTGCGCTCGGACATCTCGTCCATGGCGGGGAGGTTGTCTATGGCGACGAGCGGCCGCCGTCTCCCCCTCAGATCGCAGAGCAGCTCCCCAAGCACCGAGATCATCTCCGCCTGTCCCAGCCCATGCGCATCCAGCAGACGGACATCCCCTGATTCGGGATTGTCCTTCGAGATCGCAGTACATTGCATGAGCAGCGCGGTTTTCCCAAATCCAGCCGGAGCGCATACGAAGACGACGCCGTGCCGATGCAGCTGCTCGACGACGCTCCTCACCAAGCGCGTCCGCTCCACCAGCAAACCAGGCGCATCGAGCGAAGCGCAATCCTGCGATAACCCTTTCAAACCGTCCATGGCCGTCCTTCCACGTGCCGCGAGCCTCATGTCACACGTTACGTCGAGGACGCCTAGGCCCTGCCGGGCATCTGGCCTCTTCCCATCGCGTTGTTAGACTCGGGCGTCTTTCCTTGCGGTTCTCGCATATCCCGCCCGACACCCCGCGTTATCAGCAACGATGAAATATGTAAGCGGGATTCCATGGTATCCATGCGCATCGGCTCTCGTCACGGCGTTCACTCGCATGAAAGATCATGTCGTTCTCCGAATTCCCATTCCCCAACACGGCGGTCATGCTACACATGCCTGCAGCATGATGGGGCACGGGCGTGTTGGATTCTTGTTATGCCCATGCGCCCTTAGAGTTCGATTTCCTTCGCCTGTTGAGAAGCCCCTCCCCACCATGGGATCGGGACATGGAAAAGGGCTTCCAGAAACCGCCGGGAGCCCTAATCGAATGGCATCTGTCGGGACTCTTGTCCCCTTCCGCGCTACTTGCAGAGCGCGAGCGCCGCATCGTCAGCGATGAGCGTGACGTTGGCATGGAGCTGGAGGATGGAGGCCGGGCAGGAGGGGCTGATGGGGCCGAAGCACATATCGTACACGGCCTGGGCCTTCTTCTCGCCATTGGCGACGACCAAGATGCTGCGAGCACTCATGATCGTGTGGGTGCCCATGGTGTACGCCTGACGAGGGACGTCCTCGATGTTGTCGAAGAGACGGCTGTTGGCCTCGATGGTGCTCTCGGTGAGATCAACGCAGTGGGTGCCCTTCGAGAAGCAGGTGTCGGGCTCGTTGAAGCCGATATGGCCATTGTTGCCGATACCCAGGAGTTGCAGGTCGGGGTAGCCCGCCGCGGCCACCATCTCGTCGTATTCGGCGCAAGCGGCGTCCGCATCGGGGTTGGAACCGTCGGGTACGTGGGTGTTGGCGGGGTCGATGTTGACATGGCCGAAGAGGTTGTCGTTCATGAAGTAGTGATAGCTCTGGGGGTCATCGTGGGTGAGGCCGCGATACTCATCCAGGTTGTAGGTGCGCACCTGGGAGAAGTCAAGGTCACCGCTCTTGTAGGCCTCGACAAGACGCTGATAGGCCCCGATGGGCGTCGAGCCGGTGGCGAGACCCAGGACGCAATCGGGCTTGAGTTGAACCTGGGCTGCGATGATGTTTGCGGCCTTGCGGCTCATATCCTCGTAGTCACGAGCGCGGACGATCCTGATCATAGTGACCCCTTTCATT
The DNA here is from genome assembly GCA_034088265.1 of Collinsella sp. Classification (GTDB taxonomy): domain Bacteria; phylum Actinomycetota; class Coriobacteriia; order Coriobacteriales; family Coriobacteriaceae; genus Collinsella. The sequence continues at coordinate 71,383 of JAXDWR010000044.1, forward strand.
GGATCGCATGGTCACCGCCCCTTAGCGATGATCAATTGGTCAAGCTCGGCAACGTGTTCCCCCACGCTGCCCTTGATGCTTGCGAATTCGGCGGCGTTCCTGATGAGCACGGGGACGGTGAGGTCGTAACCCTCCGCCTCGATGGCCTCGCGATCGAACTCGATCAAGAGGTCGCCCATGCCCACGCGATCGCCGGCGGAAGCGTGGACCTTGAAGTGCCTGCCTTCCAACTTGCAGGTCTCGAGCCCCACATGGATGAGCACGTCGAACCCGTCATCGGTATGGAGGGCGACAGCATGTCCAGTTGGGAAGATGGCCTCGACCTTGCCATCGGCAGGGGCGATCACGCGCCCGCCGGTCGGATGGAGCGCGACGCCCTCGCCGAGTAGCCCGGCAGCGAATGTCCCATCATTCACTTCCGAGAGCGGTATCACATCTCCCGCGAGAGGAGATGGCAGCACCATCCCTCGAGCCCGCAAGCCAAAAGACTTGAGTAGCTTACTGAACATCGATTCCTCTCGATCGCCCGTGCAGAGACCGTTTTGACAGATTACCTATATCCTAGCGCAATATACTGCTAATCAACAACACTCATGCAAACTTGAAGTTGGCGCTTTTTGTCTTTGCGCAGTTCAAACGCTTAAAGCAACATAAGGGAATGAATAAAAAAACGGGATTCGCCAAAATGGCGAATCCCGTTTGAGCGTATATCGACCAGGAAGGAGGATTAGCGCTTGGAGAACTGGGGGGCGCGACGGGCCTTCTTGAGGCCGTACTTCTTGCGCTCGACGACGCGGGCGTCGCGAGTGAGGAAGCCGGCGCGCTTGAGGTCGGCGCGGTAGTCGCCAGCGTTCAGCAGAGCGCGGGCGATGCCCAGGCGAAGGGCGCCAGCCTGACCGGAGATGCCGCCACCATCGCAGAGGGCGATGACATCGAAGGAACCGAGGGTGTCGGTGACCTTGAAGGGGGCCAGGGCGCCGTCAAGGAGCTGCTGACGGCCGAAGTACTCGACGGCGTCACGCTTGTTGACGGTCACCTTGCCGGTGCCGGGGACGATACGGACACGAGCAACGGCGTTCTTGCGACGGCCGGTGCCGTAGTAAACAACGGTGTTCTCAGCCATCTTTAAGCCTCCAGCTCGATCTTGACGGGGTTCTGGGCAGCATGCGGATGCTCCGCGCCAGCATAAACCTTGAGCTTCTTGAGCTGCTGGCGACCGAGCGTGGTCTTGGGGAGCATGCCGCGGACGGCGCGCTCGATGACCTGCTCGGGGTGCTTCTCCATGGCAACCTTGAAGCTCTCCGCCTTGAGGCCGCCATTGTAGCCGCTGTGACGGTAGTAGACCTTGGTGTTCGCCTTGTTGCCGGTAAGCTGGACCTTATCGGCGTTGATGACGACCACGAAGTCACCGCAGTCAGAGTTCGGGGTGAACTGGGGCTTGGTCTTGCCGCGCAGAATAGCAGCGATCTGAGTGGCGAGACGGCCCAGAACAGCACCCTCGGCATCGACGAGGACCCAATTGCGGGCAACCTCACCCTGCTTGGCGTAGTGAGTCGACTTCTGAATCACTTGACTCCTCCATGTACAGTACGTGTCTTAACAGAGTTTCACGGGGCTCTGCAAAGTAACTTGTCGAGTATACATCCACCGATGTCCGAGTCAATGTGTTTTCGGCCATCTACCAGAGTTTCTGCACAGATGGGCACAATCACTCCCCCGCGTGACGAGAACACGGGGAAATCATCGACCCTGGCATCGATCAGGCCCTTGGATGGGCGTCAGGCCGAGATGAAATCCCTCACCCGATCGAGCGCCTCGAGCCCCGCCATGCGGCCCTGGATATAGAGGTCGAGAAGCTTTGTCGGATCATGCTCCACATGGCCGACGTCGATCGGCTTGTCAGGTGCGATGACGAGGGCCCTGCCGGCTTCCTCGTATGCCCAGATGTGCTCGCGCTGCTCGTTGTAACGGTCATGACGCGTCTCGAGGGCCTCGATGAGATAGGGGTAGGCGGCATAGCGGGCACGCGCCGGCGCCATGAGCTCGTAGGGGGCCTTCACATACGCGCGCTCGCGCGTGAGGACCACGATCGCGCGATCGAACCCCGCGTCCTCGAGCACGTGCTCGACGGGCACGGCATCCGACAAGCCGCCATCCAGGTAGATGTTTCCATCGATCCTGACGAACTGCGTGACCAAAGGCAGGGAGGTCGTCGCCCTGAGGACGTCGACGTCGAGGACGGCGTTCTTGATCGGCAGATAGGCCGCGGTGCCGAAGACGACATCGGTCACGACGGCGAAGAGCTCCATGGGGTTCGCCTCGAAGGCGTTGTTGTCAAAGGGGTCCAGACGATCCTGGATCTCGTTGAGCAGGAAGTCGTAGCCGACGATGCTGCCGCTGGTCGCAAGCGACTTGGTCCCCATGTAGCGGCCATCGTTGCAGAATGCGAGGTTGACGCGGTTGGCACGACCGATCATGCGAGCCTTATAGTTGAGCCCGCTCAAAGCCCCCGCCGAGACACCATAGCAGGCGGGGAGCTCCACCCCGTTCTCCATGAACACATCGAGGACGCCGGCGGTGAACTGGCATCTGAAGCTGCCTCCCTCCAGGACGAGGGCGACCTTCCCAGCATTCCTCGACTTCTGTCCAGCATCCATCTTGCGTCCCCTTTGACGTGGCATTCGAACTTATGCTCTTCTACCACAAAACGATCCCGCGCAAACCCCATGACGCCCAAAAGCCGTAAGGGCGCCCCGAAGCCGGGGACGCCCGCCGGATCTCGCCAAAAGCGAGCGGGCTCCAGCCGGCCCGAAAGAGAACAGGCCGCTCGAGCCCGATAGCTCAAGCGGCCTGCGTGTTTGGTTGGTGGAGGCGCGGAGAATCGAACTCCGGTCCACGAAAGCCCCCTGATCGGCATCTCCAAGCTCAGTCACCGTTTTAGATTCGGCACCCTTGCGCGCGGTGACGCGCTCGCAGGCACCTAGCCGGTTCGATCTTTGTCCGCGCCATACCGACTACGTGCGCGGACGCATTCCCCTAAGATGACATCGCGCCGGGAGCGGGGAACATCCCGGTTTGACGCGCCGCTATCTAATTAAGCAGCGAGGGCAAACTGCCCAGAGAAATTCTTGTTGTCAATTCATTTTGACGGTACCCCGGTTTAACGTGGGCGAGGAGACCACGGCTTGCTTCCTCTCTCAGAGCTATCGTGTCGAAACCAGTCGCCCCCTCATGATCGAGAGGTCTGGACGCCGCAGGAAGACCCACGCGGCGCATCGACCTGTCAAGGAACCTCCGTCACGCGCATAGCGACGGGTGAGACATTTTACCACGTCACCATCATTCTCGCCCATCGATCCGCCCTCGCGGTGCCAAAGCCGCCCGCGGGCCATCAAAGGACCACGGACAGCATATCGGATGTCACGAGAGCGAGGCGCGTAGCAGCTCGTTGAACAGCTTGGGGTTTCCCTTGCCCCGGCTCGCCTTCATGCACTGACCGACCAGGAACCCTATGACCTTCTGGTTTCCGTCTCGGTATTGCTGGGCTTGGTCCACGCAAGACGCGAGGACCTGGTCCACGATGGGCTGCAGGGCCCCTGCATCGCTCACCTGGCGCATGCCGCGCTCATCGACGATCCTCTCGGGATCGTCCCCGGTCTCGGCCATGGCCTCGAAGACCTCGTGCGCCTGGTTGCTCGAGATCGCCTCCGAGGCGAGGAGCCTGGCAAGCGAGGCCACCTGGGAGGGCGAGATGCCGCCCTCCGCCAGCGAGGAGCCCGACGACTTGAGGTAACCCGCCATCTCGTTGAGGATGAGGTTCGCCACGGCCTGGGCCCCCTTGCCGGACACCCCGCTCGCCGCCTCCTCGAAGAACGCGGAGGTCTCCGGATCCCCGGCGATCTGCTCGGCGTCCGCGCGCTTGATCCCATACGAGGACACGAACCGGTCCCGCTTCTGATCGGGCAGCTCCGGGAGCTCGGCGCGGCAGCGCTCAACGAACTCGTCGGTCAGATCGAACGGGGCGAGGTCGGGGTCGGGGAACAGGCGGTAGTCGTCCGCGGTCTCCTTGACGCGCATCACGACCGTGCGCTTGCGGCTCGGCTCCCAATGACGGGTCTCCTGGTAGATGGTCCCGCCCTCCTCCAGCACCTCGGCCTGGCGGCAGATCTCGTAGGCCAGCCCGTCGTGCAGGGCCTTGAAGCTGTTGAGGTTCTTGAGCTCGGTCTTGGTGCCCAGCCCCGTCTCGCCGCGGCGGCGCAGGCTGACGTTGCCATCGCATCGCATGGAGCCATGCTCCATCGAGCAGTCGGAGATACCCAGGGTGAGGAAGATGCGGCGGAGCTTCTCCATGAAGAGCCGCGCCTCCTCGGGCGTGCGCAGATCCGGCTCGGTGACCAGCTCGATGAGCGGGGTGCCGCAGCGGTTGTAGTCGATGAGGCTCTCGGACGCCGCGGCGATACGGCCCTCCTCGCCTCCCACGTGCACCATCTTCGCCGCATCCTCCTCCATGTGGATGCGAAGGATGCGGATCGGGACGGTGTAGCCGCCGTCCTCGCGGCGCTCCGGAAGGGCCAGGCCCTCCGCGCTGTATCCCGCCATATGGCCCGCGCGCCCATCAGGCGCACCCTCGGGCATCGAATCGCTCATGCTGCGCGAAAGGCCCACGGCGTTGGCGCTCGCGCTCGCGAGGCTCAGGGCCTGCGATTCACCGAAGGCGCACGCGGGCCGCTCGGCGGCGCCACGTCCTGTGACCTCCAGATCGAGCCTGCCATGCATGCAGAACGCGATGGGGCCCTGGGTGGTCTGGAAGTTCTTGGCCATGTCGGGATAGAAATAATGCTTCCTATAGAACATCGAGCGGCGCTGGATCTGGCAGTTGGTCGCAAGGCCCGCCTTGACGATGGACTCGATCGCGTGTCGGTTGGGCACCGGCAGGGCGCCGGGCAGCCCCAGACATACCGGGCAGACGTTCGCGTTGGGCTCGTCCCCATGGGAGAGCTTGCAGCCGCAGAACATCTTGGTGTCGAGCGCGGTCAGCTCGGTATGGATCTCGAGGCCGATCACGGCCTCCCAATCCTCAAGCACCTCTGCGAGCTCCCTCATGCGAGCTCACCCCCTTCCCCCGCGAAAGCGGGTGCGACGACGGCCGTCCCAAACGCGCGCTCGAGCGCGCGGGCGAAGACGAGCAGCTCGCGATCCCTGAACGCCGGCCCGACGAGCTGGGCGGCCACAGGCAGGCCGGAATCCGCCCCGAGCCCCACCGGGACCGACACGCCACCGTTGCCCGCTATGTTGAGCGAGATGGTGTAGAGATCGGAGAGGTACATCTGCGTGGGATCGGATATCTCGCCATGCTTGAATGCCGTGCGGGGCGAAGCGGGCATGAGGATGGCATCGACCGCCTTGAAAGCGGCCTCGTAATCCCGCGTGATCAACGTCCGCGCCTTCTGGGCGGCGTAGTAGTACTTGTCGTAGACTCCGCTGGAGAGCAGGTAGGCCCCGAGCATCTGGCGACGCTTCGCCTCGGCCCCGAACCCGTTCGCACGCGAGCGCGAGCTCTGGTCGGACAGGTTCGCGCAGTCGGCCTCCTGGTACCCATAGCGAACGCCATCGAAGCGGGCGAGGTTGGAGAACGCCTCGGCGGGGCCTATGACGTAGTAGGCGGCGATCGCCGCATCGAGATGGGGAAGGTCCACCTCGACGAGGCGGGCCCCCTGGGCCTCGAGCGCGCGGGTCGCGGATTCCACTGCGGCCTTGACCTCGGGTTCCAGACCCGCCGCCTCCATGAAGGCCGGGATGATGCCGACGCGCTTGCCCTCGATGGGGTCGTCCAGATGCTCGAGGAAGTCCGCATGGCAATCCTGCGATGTGCCGTCGCGCGGATCGCGACCGCCGGCGACCAGGGCGTTCATGGCTAAGGCGACGTCCTCGACGGACCTGCCGAAGGGACCGACCTGATCGAGGGAGCTGCCGAAGGCCACCACGCCATAGCGGGAGACCGCGCCATAGGTGGGCTTCATGCCCACGACACCGCACAGGGCGGCGGGCTGACGAATGGATCCGCCCGTGTCGGATCCCAGCGCCAAGGTGACCTCGCCCGCAGCGACTGCCGCCGCCGAACCGCCAGAGGATCCGCCCGGGACGCGCGCGACGTCCCACGGGTTGTTCGTGGGGAGGAAGGCCGAGCTCTCGGTCGAGGACCCGAAGGCGAACTCATCCATGTTCGCCTTGCCGATGGGCAGGCACCCCGCATCGAGCATGCGCTGGACGCAGGTCGCCGTGTAGACGCTCTCGTAGTCCGCGAGCATGCGCGACGCGCAGGTGGTCCGCGTACCCACGAGGTTCATGTTGTCCTTGATCGCCAGCGGGACACCGGCCAGAGGGGGCAGTTCCTCGCCAGCGGCGCGCATCGCATCGAGACGATCGGCGGCCTCGAACGCCAGGTCGGCGGACACCTGCAGGAAGGCGCCGACGGAGCCGTCGCGGCGCCCCACCGCGTCGAGCGCGGCCCGAGCGACCTCGCGCGCCGAGAAGCTTCCAGCCGCGACTCCGGCCGCGATCTGCGCCGCCGAGAGGGAATCGATCCCCGCCATCAGCGATCACCCCCCTCTCCCAAGATGGAGGGCACGCGGAAGGACCGCTCGCGGACGCTCGCGGCATCCTTCAGGGCATCGTCTATCGAGAGGGCGCGCGCGTCATCGGGCTCGTCGGCGCGCATCACGTTGGAGAGCTCTCCGATAGGGTGGAACGTGGGGGAAACATCCTCGTCCATATACTGCAAGATTGGCTCGAGGATCCCCACGGCATCGTTCATGTACGCCGTCATCTCCAACAGCTCTTCGTCAGAGAGGGCGATGCGGGCATATTCCGCTATGCCGCGCACCTCTGCTTCGGTGAGTGCCATGGGCGCTCCTTCCGGTGTCGTTCGAATGTCCACCATTATAGATGCAAAGCGCCCACTCCATTCAAACGGAGCAGGCGCTTGAAACAAAACGGAGAGGGGGTGCGAGCGCGACCGCGGGTCATGCGCTCCTGGCGGCCAGATACGAGTGAACGACGCCGATCGCAAGGGCGAGAAGCGCCGGGACGACCCAATTCATCCCGAACTCGGCCAAAGGCAGCGCGTCAAAGGGAATGGCGACCCCCTTGAGGAAGACGTCGCGCACGCTCGTCGACACGCTCACGACCGCGGTGACCCCAACGACCCACGGCCAGACAAATGGGACCTCATCGCAGAGGCGATGGGCGACGCCCATGAGCACGAGCGTGATGGCCACGGGGTACAAGGCGCTGAGGAGGGGCACCGAGAAGGCGAGGATCGCATCGAGGCCGAAGTTGGAGACCGCGCACGAGAAGGCGGCGAACGCGACGGCCCAGGCCCGATAGGGGACCTTGGGGAACTCGTCGGCGAAATACGTTCCGCAGCAGCTGATCAGGCCGATGCAGACATTGAGGCAAGCCAGCAGGAAGATCGCGGCGACCACCATGGTTCCGGCCACACCGAAGTGCTGGCTGGCAGAGGCCACGAGGATCGTGGCTCCGTTGGTGGCCCCGGGCAGCTCCGCGGCGATGTTGACACCGACGACCGCGAGGCCGCAGTAGATGATGCCCATGAGCGCGCCCGCGAACACGCCCGCTCGCGACACCTCGCGCGTGAGGGCGGCGTCATCGGTGGCGCCGAGCTCGCGGATGTTGGACGCGATGATGATGCCGAACGTCAGGGAGGCGAGCAGGTCCATGGTCTGATAGCCGCTCAAGAATCCGCCGAGGACGGGGGAGGACACATACGTGCCCTGCACGGGGGGCAGGGATTCCGCCGGATCGAGCAGGGAGGATCCCACGACGAGGACGATGAGCACGATCAGGGAGGGGCCCGTGATGCGACCGAGGAGCCTGGTCAGGGCGTTGGGACGCATGGCGAGCAGCAACGCCGCGACGAAGAAGGCGACCGAGAACGCCAGACGCGCCGCCTCGAGCGAGACGTCCGCGGGCAGCAGGGGCTCGAACATGGCGAACGAGGTCGACGAGGTGCGCGGGATGGCGAGGCAGGGCCCGATGGCAAGGTAGACCGCCGCCACGAACACGTGCGCGAAGATCGGATGGACCCGCGAGGCGAGATCGCGGATGGTCCCCGTGAGACCGACCGCGATGATGCCGAGCACCGGCAAGCCGATGCCCGTCACAAGGAAGCCCACCATGGCCGGAACGACGGACTCGCCCGCCTGGAGGCCGAGGAGGGGCGGCAGGATGAGATTGCCCGCCCCGAAGAACATCGAGAACAGGGTTATGCCCACGAAGAGCGACTGCTTGTGCGTGAGGGTCCTTCCCGTCATACGCGACTCCGTTTCGACAGACGATAGGTAATGATCGACTCTATCAGAGAAGGGGGCTTCCGAACACTCCCCCGCCCAAAGAGGGGCGGGGGCGCCGCAGCGTCCCCGTCTTGAATCAGGAGATCTTGACGATGGGGGCGAATCCCTTCATGAGCTTCTTGATCTGCCCGCTCTTCTCGAATCGGACCTCGATCATGTCGCCCGCGACGGACAGGACCGAGCCCGCCCCGAAGGTCTTGTGGCTCACCTTGTCGCCGGGTGCGAAGATCTCGGCCGCCTTGGCGGCGTCGGGGCGACGCTGCTCGACCGGCATGGAAGGTGCCACCTGGGCACGCGCGGCGGATGATCCGAAGGTGGCCGCACGGCGGCCCGCATCCGGACTGACCCCCTTATGGCGCTGCGTGCGTCCCGTGGAACGGGTGTAGGACCCGAAGACGTTGCCGCCATACTCGGAGCCGGTCCCCGATCCGAAGGTCCCCCGACGGTCCCCGCGTTTCTCCCAGCCCACACCGGAGAACCCGGCCGATCCGACGCCGGAGAACTCGATGTCGGACTCGGGTATCTCGTTGATGAAACGCGAACGGGGGTTGGCCTGCGTGGAACCATAGGTGCGACGCGTCGCCGCGTAGGTGAGGAACAGGCGCTTGCGAGCACGCGTGATGGCGACATACGCCAGGCGCCTCTCCTCCTCGAGTTTGGCCGGATCATCACCGCCAAATCCCGCGACATGGGGGAAGATGCCCTCCTCGAGTCCGGCGACGAACACGACGGGGAACTCCAATCCCTTCGCGGAGTGAACGGTCATCATCGTGATCGCCTTGGTCTGGCCGGAGAGCGAATCAAGGTCGGAGCGAAGCGCGAGCCATTCCATGAGGGCCGGGAGCGCCTTGCAGGACAGCGGACCATAGGTGCGCTCCACCTCCTCCTGCGCCAAGGTCGCGGTGGTCGACGCCGAGGGACCCGCGAAGGCGGGGAGGTCGTCGGGGACATCGCCCACACCGGCAGCGCGCAGCTCCTCCAGGCTCTCGAGCGTGCCCTCGATGTCGTCATGGGACTCCTCGAACTCCGCGGCCACACCGAGGAATTCCTGGATGTTCTCCGCGCGGCTCTCGGACTCCATGGTCCCCTCCGCCTTGAGGGCGCGAACCAGTCCCGAGCGCTCGACGATGGCCTCGACCACCCTCTCGAGCTCGCCGTCCATACGGCGCGCCTCCCGGACCACGCCGATGAAGTCGGCCAGGGCGTTGCGGACCTTGGCGGTGAAGAGCCCAGTCTCGGCTGTCGCAAGCTCGCAGGCCTGGAAGAAGGTGCAGCGGTTCTCGCGAGCGAGGCGTTCGATCTTCTCGATCGATGTCGAGCCGATCCCGCGACGAGGGGTGTTGATGACGCGCTTGACGCTCATCTCGTCAGCGGGGTTCACGACCATCTTGAGATAGGCCATGACATCGCGGATCTCCGCACGGTCGAAGAAGCGCGTTCCGCCCACGATCTTGTAGGGGACTCCGGCCCGCAGGAACATGTCTTCCAAGATGCGGGACTGGGCGTTGGTTCGATAGAAGACCGCCATGTCGTCGTAGGAGACCCCGTCGTCGCACTGCTTGTCGATCTCGGACGCGATCCAGCGCCCCTCGTCGCGCTCGTCGCTCGCCTGGTAGGCGCGGATCGGCTCCCCGTCGCCGGACGCGGTGAACAGGCGCTTGTCCTTGCGCTGGGAGTTATGGCGCACCACGGCGTTCGCCGCGTTGAGGATGTGGCCGGTGCTTCGGTAGTTCTGCTCAAGCTTGACAACCTTGGCCTGGGCGAAATCCTTCTCGAAATCCAGGATGTTCGAGATGTCGGCTCCGCGCCAACTGTAGATCGACTGGTCGTCGTCGCCCACGACCATGAGGTTCTGGTACCTGTCCGCCAGGAGGTTGGCGATCTCGTACTGGACATGGTTGGTGTCCTGGTACTCGTCGACGCTGATATATCGGAAGCGCTCCTGGTACTTCTCGAGCACCTCCGGGCGCGTGCGCAGGAGCTCCAGCGCACGGACGAGCAGGTCGTCGAAGTCCATGGCGTTGGCGGCGCGCAGGCGGCGCTCCAGCTCCAAGTAGACCTGGGCGGCCTTGCGCTCCTTGGGATCGTCGGCGCGCTCGAGCATCTCCTCGGGGCCGATCATGGCGTTCTTGGCGGCCGAGATCTTGCCGCGGATCATGTTGATGGGGAAGTTCTTCTGATCGATGTCGAGCGACTGCATGATGTCGCGCACCATGCGGCGCGAGTCGTCGTCGTCATAGATGGTGAACTGCCCGGTGTAGCCGATGAGGTCCGCGTCCTCACGGAGCATGCGCACGCACATGGCGTGGAAGGTGCACACCCACATGCCGCGCGTGGAATCGGGCAGAAGGGCACCCAGGCGCTCGCGCATCTCGGCGGCAGCCTTGTTGGTGAACGTGATGGCGAGGATCTGCCAGGGCCGCACGCCCAGGTCGGCGATCATATGGGCGATGCGGTAGGTCAGCACGCGCGTCTTGCCCGATCCCGCACCGGCTAGCACCAGCAGCGGCCCCTCGGTCGTCTCCACGGCCTCGCGCTGGGCCGGGTTGAGCGACTCGAGGTCGACATGCGGCAGCTGGGGGCGCGGACGTGGGGCGGGAGATGGCGCGGCATCGGGGCCCACCACGGCACCGTAGGCATCGAGCGGGACGAGGTCGGACTCGGGCGCGACGGGGATGGGAGCGGCAGGGGAAGTCGGCGCGGGCTGGGCTGCCGGGGTGGAAGCAGCCCTCTCCCACGGATAAGCGGGGCGCGGCCGAGCGGGCTGCGCGTCAGGCGATGCGGACCGCGATGGCACAGCGGGTTGGCCCCCCTGCTGATCAGCGATGCTCTTCTCCCACGGATACAATGGCCTTGCAGGCATATGGATGCTCCAATGAATACGCACGCACAAGCGCCGCGGCACACCCTGAGCAAGGGGAAGACGAGGCGCCCTTCAATTCAAACCAAACAAGTATACCGACCCGTGAAGACGCTAATCAATTCCCCTCATTCGACTCCACGGCACGCACCGCTCGATTCCCAACGCAATCGAGAACGGTCCGCACCGCAAGGGACGACGCCCCCGCGATACGGACCGCACACTCACGATGCGACGCCCCGCTATCGGGCTGTCGCGCTCAAACCCGCTCCGGCCCCCAACAGCATCAGCAGCACGAAGGCCATGATGGAATAAAGGGGCTTGCCCAACATGAGGATCCCGGCAGCTGGAAACACGGCGGGCAAGACAGCTGCAGCTCCAAGCACTATTCCCAGAAGAATCCAGCCAGACGGCTTGATGCCGTCGTCTCCGCTCGCCTTCACGGCATACAGCAGCACAATGGACATTCCAATCAATGCCCCCGACGCAAGATGGGCGGAAACGTAGGTGAAGATCAATCCGTACTCAGATAGCGACGCCAAACCAGATTCCGAAAGCCTGACGATCTCATATCCGACGGCCGGGCTGAAAGCCAGCTTTGCCTGATGGACAGCCTCAAGTAGCACTCCCAATATGAGCAGGAGCCAGGAAGCCGCACGCAGCCTCCCCTTCATGACCCTGATGCCGGAAACGCTCGCCATCTCTTCCTCCATTCCAAAACAGCGGTCCTTCATGGAAGAACTACCAAAAAAAACGAGATCGACTTCTTAATAGGGAGTCTTTCTGGCAGGTGGCAGCAATATGTCGGCAGACGGGAGAGAATGGGAGATGTTCACCTATCGCTGGCATTTTAGCGTCTATACAGGAGTTTTCATTCAGTCAGCTCACCGATCTCCCATCGCGCCCGCCTGCGCCCTACTCCCAGCCGCCCCAGACATCGGGCTGGTAGCCGACGGTGGCCTGGCGGCCGTTCCTCACGATGGGCTCGCGCAGCACCTGCTGGTTCTCGAGCAGCTTCTCGAACTTCTGACTCTCCGCCAGGTAGGTGATGAGTGCCACCGTGTCCTGGTCTTTGGCTCCCTGATCGAGCACGCCGTCGATACCGCCCACGCAGCGTATCACGCTTTCGAGCTCGCCTTTGCTCATGCCCTTCTCTTTGAGGTCGATGAACTGGAACTTGATGCGACGCTCCTTGAACCAGCGCTGCGCCTTCTTGGTGTCGAAGCTCTTCTTGGTCCCGAATATCTGGATGTTCACGGGCCTCCCCTTTCGTCACTCGCTTCCCCTCGCCGCCCATTATCGCAAAAGAAAACCCCAGCGGCCCGTTGCGGGCGCGCTGGGGCGCGAAAGCCAACAGACCCGTATGGGGGTCGCCGCCTAGGCGACCATGAACGAGATGATGAAGGCGATATCGACCAGCCAGGTGAGCGGCTTGACCTTGGAGACGTTCCCCGTGCAGACCGCCATGGCGGTGTAGGAGAGGAAGCCGAGGCCGATACCGATGGAGATGGAATAGGTCAGCGGGATGCCGATGATGGCCATGAAGGCCGGGATGCCGTCGAGCGGATTGGCGAAGTCGATGTCGGCGACGACATTCATCATCAGGAATCCGACCATGACGAGGGCTCCGCAGGTCGCCGGAGCGGCGATCATGCCGACCAGCGGGGAGAAGAAGGCCGCGAGCAGGAAGATGAGGCCGGTAACGATGGAGGTGAGGCCCGTGCGGCCGCCGTCAGCGGCACCCGAGGCGGACTCGATGAAGGTGGTGCAGGAGGAGGCGCCGAGGAGGCCGCCCACGGAGGCGGCGAGCGAGTCGACGATCAGGATGGGGCGGATGTCCTTGACGTTGCCCTCCTCATCGAGGAAGTCGCCCTGCTTGCCGACGGCCACAGCGGTGCCCATGGTGTCGAAGAAGTCCGAGAGCATGATCGAGAAGACGAACACGAGCAGCGTGGGGCTCAGGAAGACCTTGACGATCGCCATGGCGGAGCCATCAGCAGCGGTCTGGAAGGGGGCTCCGAACGTCGAGAAATCCGGAAGCGAGACGACCCCGGTGGGGAGGCTCGTCACGCCGAGAGGCACGCCGGCGAGGGCGGCGACGATGATGCCCCAAAGGATGTAGCCCTTGACCTTGAAGACGTAGAGGGCGAAGGTGACCACCACGGAGATCATGCCGACCATGAAGACGGGATCGTACACGGACCCGAAGGTGATGAGGGTGGCGTCGCTGTTGACGACGATGCCGCCGTTGACGAGGCCGAGGAGGGCGATGAAGATGCCCAGGCCGACGGCGATCGCGTGGCGCAGCGAGACGGGCACGGCATCCATGATCGCCTCGCGCAGGCCGCAGAGCACGAGCGCAAGGATGATGAGGCCTTCGAGCAGGATGACGGCCATGGCGACACGCCAGTCGCCACCCGCCGCCGCGGTGAGCGAGAAGGCCACGACGGCGTTGATGCCCATGCCCGAGGCGCAAGCCAGCGGGCGGTTGGCGAAGATGCCCATGAGGATGGTCATGATGCCCGCGGCGAAGCAGGTGGAGGTCACCGCCGCCGAAACCGGGATGCCAGCGGCCGACAGCAGCGCGGGGTTGACCGCGATGATGTAGGCCATGGCCAGAAACGTCGTGATGCCCGCGCGCACCTCAGTGCCCAGGCTGGAGCCACGCTCCGAGAACTTGAAAAACTCGTCCATTGAATCCCCTTCTTCAGTTACGAACGAAGTCCACGACATGATAGCAGCTCAAAAGCCGCGAAGACGCCGATGACGTCATCAGGCGAGCCCGATCGCAGGGGCCACACCAAAGAAATATGCGAGCACGAGGATGCCGAGGATGATGCGATAGACACCGAACACCTTGAAGTCATGCCGCTTGACGAATCCCATGAGCCATTTGATCGACACGAGCGAGACGACGAAGGCGACAACGCATCCCACCCCGAGTATGGCGAGGACCTCGGCGTCAAGCACCCCGCCTTTGAGGAAGAACTTGAGGAGCTTGAGCGCGCTCGCACCGAACATCACGGGAATGGCCAAGAAGAACGTGAACTTCGCCGCCACGGAGCGTGTGGTCCCCAGCAGCAGGCCGCCTATGATGGTCGATCCGGAACGAGAGGTGCCCGGGACGAGGGACAGGACCTGGAAGCATCCAATGCCCAGGGCGGTCTTCCACGAGAGCTCCTCGAGCGAGGTGATGGCACCGAAGTCGCCGCCGGGTGTGGGCTCGACAAGGGAGGCGGGGGCCGCGAAGTGGGCACCGGCGGGACGGGAGCCGCTCACGAGGCCCTCGGCCTCGACGCGGGCCCTGAGCTTACGAGCGCGCCAGGCCTCGATGACGATGAAGGCGATGCCGTAGACGATGAGAGCGGCGGCCACGACCGTCGAGCTATAGAGGTGCTCCTCCATGAAATCGTCGAGCGGGATACCGACCACCGCGGCGGGGATGCATCCCAGGACGATCTTCCCCCACAGCGACCAGGTCGCACGGCGCTCCTCGCGATCCTTGCCAAACCCGAAGGGGACGAGGTCGCGCATGAAGAGCACGCAGACGGCGAGGATGGCCCCAAGCTAGATGACGACGAGGAACATGTTCCAGAACTCCTCCGGAACATCCAGCTTGATGAATTCCTCGACCAAAATCATATGGCCGGTCGAGGAGATGGGTAGCCATTCCGTGACGCCCTCGACCAATCCGAGGAACGCCGATTTGAGCAACTCGATGATGTCCAAGGAACCCTCCAATCGATCGACGGTGGAGCGGGGACGCGCCGCCGTGGAGAAATGCATCATACGCCGCCCATTATCTCGCATCGCCCCATCATTCCCCTTGAGGCCTTCATCGTTCACGGAATAAAAAGGGGCGTCAGCGGAATAATCGCCCATCCATCCTGATTACGGGTATATGTTTATCAGGGTAAAGCGTCGGCACCATGACAAGACCTGCAGGCGCGTGGATCCTGCCAGACCATAGGAGGCTCTCATGAACGAAGGCTATTCCAAGATATTTGTCTCCCTCGATGGCACCGAGCAGCAGGACTTCGTCCTGGCGCGCGCCATCAAGGTCGCGGCGAACAACAACGCCAAGCTCATCATCGGCCACGTCATCGATTCGACCGCGCTCGAATCCGCCGGCACCTACCCGGTCGACCTCGTCAACGGGCTCGAGACCGCGTTCCGCAGCTCCATCGCCGACCAGGTCGAGGAGGCCAAGGCCAACCCCGACATCCCCGAGGTCGAGATCATGATCCGCGCCGGTCGCATTCGCGAGACGCTGAAAGACGAGATGCTCGACACGGTCCAGCCCGACCTCGTCCTCTGCGGCGCACGCGGGCTCTCCTCGATCAAGTATGCCCTCTTGGGCTCGATCTCCACGTTCCTGCTCCGCAACACCGATTGCGACATCCTCGTCGTCAAGTGACGCGCCGCCCCCCAGGCTCCTCATGACGGGCGCCGGGATCCCTTGGCCGATGTGCCATCGGGTCCCGGCGCCCGTCCCTTTCGGCGGGTCCTTGGAAAGGTGCACAGCGCCCTCACTCGAAATAGTGGAATCTATTGGTCGGGAACGTGATGAACACGGTGAAGCCCTCACCCTCGACCGAATCGGCACCGATCCCGATACCCATCTTCACGCAAAGGCGCTCGACGAGATAGAGGCCCATGCCGGTGGATCGCTTCCCCTCGCGTCCCGCGGCTCCCGTGAAGCCCCGCTCGAACACCCGCGCCAGATCGGCGGCGCTCACCCCGCGACCGTTATCCCCCACCGCGAGCTCGACCGCCTCACTCGAGAGCCCCTCGTCCACCAATCGCGATGAGAAGCGGATCACGGCACCCTCGGAGCGAGCGTATTTCACGCTGTTCTGGATGATCTGGCCGAGTATGAACACCATCCATTTCTCATCGGTGAACACATGCCGATCCAGATCGGAGAAGACCGGCGAGACGCGCCCCGAGATCAGGGCACGGGAGTTGGACCTCAAGGCCGAGAGCACCAGATCCCTCAGGGAGTGCTCGCGTATCAGGTAGTCGCGATCGAGGGTCTCGGACCGCGCGAAGAAGAGCGCCTGCTCCACGTACCCCTCCATGCGATCCAGCTCGTCGTCGAGGGTCTCGAGGCGCTCCAGGATCGATGCGGGATCGGCGGCGCGCTGCGCGCCCGACAGCTCATCCGACATGTTCTCGAGCATGAGATGGGCCGCCGCAAGGGGCGACTTGGCCTCGTGGACCCAGGTCTCGATGTACTCGCGGTACTCGCCCATCTGCCGCCGATAGCTCGACACGTCGTCGTTCGCCGCGCGTGCGACCGCCCGGAGCGCATCGTATGCGAGCTCGCCCTCTAGGTATCCATCGGGACGATCGATCAGCTCTGGGAGCCAGAGCGGGTGCTCGAGCTGGTCGACACAGCGCTGGAGATCCTTGAGGAAGCTGCGCTTGCGCAGGTAATCGACGGACAGGGCGCCAACGGAGGCCAGAGCCATGGCCACACAGACCAAGATGACGAGATCGGTGTGGACATCCGCCACCACGAGCATCAGGGCGCAGAGGGCGTCCACGGCGAACAGGATGGCCAGCATGGGCAGGGATGCCCTCAGATACGACCGATACGTCATGGCGCTCCCCTATACCGAGTATCCTCGACCGCGATGCGTGATCAGGTAGCCCGTCACACCGATCTTCTCGAGGGTGCCCCGCAACCGGTTGATGTTCACCGTCAGAGTGTTATCGTCCACGAAGGCGTCGGAATCCCAGAGATCGCGCATGATGGCCTCGCGGGAGACGATGGTGCCCGCCTTGGAGATCAGAAGGGACAGGATGCGCATCTCGTTCTTGGTGAGCTCGACCTGCTTGCCGTTGGCGCTCGCGATCGAGCGGGATGGGTCGAGCTCGACGCCACCATGCCTCAACGACGCCGCCTCGGCGATCCCGGCCCGGCGCAGGAGCGCCGATATCCGCGCCAAGAGCACACGAGAGCTGTAGGGTTTGGGTATGAAGTCGTCGGCTCCTATCGTCATGCTCATCACCTCGTCGATCTCGGTGACCCGTGAGGTGAGCACGATGATGGGGATGTCCGAGACGGCCCTGAGCTCGCGGCACACGAACTGGCCATCGGTCTCGGGGAGCGTGAGGTCGAGCAGGACAAGGTCGGGTCGATGAGCAACGATGTCATCCACCACCTGGGGGAACGAGTCGCTCCACGCGGTCTCGAACCCGTTTCGCTCGAGGATCTGCACAAGCTCGCCCCGGATGCTCGCGTCGTCCTCCACGATGTAGATCAAAGACATGCGGCCTCCCACCGTCGATCTCAATGACGAAACGCCCCGGAACGCCGGGGGATCGATCATCTCCTAAGAGAAAAGCTTCGAGACGCCCTGCGCGAGGAAGCGGGCCAGGTCCGCATCCCCCTCCCCATCACCGCGCGCGGCATCGGGTAAGACGACCCCATGCTCGTCGGAGACGAGGAAGCATGGAAGCGTCGAGTCGGCCAGGTCGTCCAGCGCGACGCGCCGCACATCCCGTCCACGCGTGGCGGCGAGCTGCTCCACGAGCGTCACACAGCCGCAGGCATGCCCTCCCGCGGCGACGAGCAGACGGCCATCATCCACGGCGCACAGGGACTCGGGAGCGACGCCGGTGGACCTCCCCTCCTCCCAGGCGATCCGAGCACGGGACGAGAGCGCCTCAGGGGACGTGTCGGGAAGGGGTTCGTAAGGACCCACCGTCATGGCCGCATTCCCGTTCACATCGATGACCAGCATGAGGACGCCATCGCGATCGACATAGCCGCCCTCGGCGAGCGACCACTCTACGTGCTGCTTGGCCCATGAGAGCATGTTGTGGGAGAGCGGCCCGCTCCCCACGATGCGCTGGGACAGCGCGCGGATATGCCTGTTGAGCAAGGGGACGTGCTTGTCGTGCATGCGCCACCGGCACACCAATGCTGGCCTGTCCAGGTCGAAGGACTCGGGGCCCCTCTCCTGGGTGGCGCAGAACTCCTCGTAGACCCTCTGTTCCTCAGGGTCGTCGAACCAGGGCGTCAACGTCTCGTCAACCACGGCGTTCCTTTCAAAAGGGGCCCCCGACGCTTCTCGAGGGCCCCAGTCGGGTCACAGGGTCTCACCGTCGGGCTCACCGCCTCCCCTTGGGAGGCGCGAAAACCCGGTGCCAAGGCGGTCGGGCCGCCTTGGTGCGCTAGTGGCGGAAGTGGCGGGTGCCGGTGAACACCATCGCGATGCCGTGCTCGTTGCACGCATCGATGCACTCCTCGTCGCGCACCGAGCCGCCGGGCTGGATGATGCAGGTCACGCCATGGGCGGCCAGGGTGTCGACGTTGTCGCGGAACGGGAAGAACGCATCGGACGCGCAAGCGTAGCCGCCACGCTCCTTGCCCATGCGATCGCAGGCCTCATCGGCCCTGTCACAGGCGAGCAGGGCGGAGTCGACACGGTTGGGCTGTCCTGGACCCATGCCGATGCCCGCCTCGTCCTTAGCGATCAGGATGGCGTTGGACTTGACGGACTTGCAGACCTTCCAGGCGAACATGAGGTCGCGGACCTCGGCGTCGGTCGGCTTGCGCTCGGTGGGATAGGTGAAGGTGGCGGGGTCCTCCTCCACCGTGTCGACGCACTGGACGAGCATGCCGCCATCGACGGTGCGCATCTCGAGCTTGGCGTGGCCCGAGGCCCCTCCCGTCGCCAGGACGCGCAGGTTGGGACGCTTGGCGAGGCGCTCGAGCGCCTCAGGAGTGTAGCTCGGGGCGATGAGCACCTCGACGAACTGCTTGTTCACATCGGCGAAGTGCTCGACGAGGGCCAGGGGGACCTCGCGATTGCAGGCGATGATGCCGCCGAACGCGCTCTTGGGGTCGCAGGCGAAGGCTCGGTCGTAAGCTGCGGTCACGTCGGGGGCCACAGCGGAGCCGCAGGGGTTCTGGTGCTTGAGGATCACGCACGCAGGCTCATCGAACTCGCGGACGGCGTTCCACGCGGCCTCGGCGTCGAGGAAGTTGTTGTACGAGAGCGGCTTGCCCTGGATCTGTTCGGCACCAACCAAGGGGGCGCTTGAGGAGCCGAGGGACTTGAAGGCGTCGGCGAAGCGATAGACCGCGGCGGTCTGGTGGGGGTTCTCGCCGTAGCGCAGGTCCTGGGCCTTCTCGAAATGGAGGTCGAACTCGGCGGGCGGCTCGAAGGCCACACCGGAATCGCCGGCGAGCTTATCGTCGCCCTCGGCGAGGTACGCGTTGAGCCAGGCGGAGATGGCCCCATCATAGGCCGCGGTGCGCGTGTAGACCTTCGCGGCCAGACGGCGCCTCATCGCGAGCGTGGTGGCGCCCGCATGGAGCGACATCTCGGCGAGGACGGCCTCGTAGTCCGCCGGATCGCAGACGACCGTCACCGAATCATTGTTCTTGGCGGCGGAGCGGAGCATGGAGGGGCCGCCGATATCGATGTGCTCGATCGCGTCGGCGAACGTCACGTCGGGGGAGGCGACGGTCTTCTCGAACTCATAGAGGTTGACGCAGACGAGGTCGATCATCTGGATGCCGTGCTCCTGGGCCTCGGCCATGTGCGTCTCGGAGTCGCGACGGCACAGCAACCCGCCATGGACCTTGGGATGCAAGGTCTTGACGCGGCCATCCATCATCTCGGGGAACCCGGTGAACTCCTCGATCGGGGTCACGGGGACGCCCGCCTCCTCGAGCACGCGCGCGGTCCCACCCGTCGAGATGATCTCCACGCCATGGTCGCCCACGAGTTTCTGGGCGAACTCGACGACGCCCGTCTTGTCGGTGACCGAGATCAGCGCGCGAGAGATCCTGCAGTCAGCACCCATGCTGGCCTCCTCCTTTAAGATGCAGGCTGCGCCAGGAGGTCCCGGCCCAGCGAATCAATTGCCCTCTAAATGTAACGCAAAGCACGCCCTGCGTGGAGAAAATGCCAAGACTCGGTGGGCGTTCCGCGAAGAATTCGCGAGAAGCGTGTGAGATCACAGAGATGCCATATATCACGTCCCCGCGAGTGGTAGAACGCTAGATGAAAGGGAGGTGCGCATGGTTTCCCGCGTGATCTACAGACCGTTCGAGGAGGGTGATTTCCCCGCCCTCTCCACGATCGTGCAAAGCGCATGGCACACCAGCTCCCAGAACGACGCGTACAACGCCCTCGAGGCCTCGCACGATCTGGCGCACGCCCTCTCGATCTCGAGTTTCTCGCAAGTCGTCCTCGTCGACGGCAGCCCGCGCGGCATCGTCCTCGCCCGTGTCGACGGCGACCCCATCGATCAGTTGGCGATTTGGCGCGCGCGTGAGGGCGAGATCCTCGAGCAGATGCGCTCGGTTGACGATGCGGCGACCGGATCCTACCTCTCGTTCCTCAAAAACGAGGAGCGCATCAATCGTCGCCTCCTCGCGCAGAGCGGGTTTGGTTGGGCGAGCCAGGTGACCCTGCTCGCCGTCGACCCCTCGACCCGCGGCATGGGGATCGGCAGCATCCTCTTGGACGCCGCCACCTCCCACGCCTCCGCACGCGGAGCGCAGGGCGCATATCTGTACACCGACACCGACTGCTCTTGGAAGTTCTACGAGCGTCGCGGCCTTCGGCGTGCAGCATCGTATCGGGCGACCCGCGAGGAGCGCAAGGTGCTCCCACGCGAGATGTACCTGTACGGACTCGACCTCTCCGCCTAAGGGGCGCAGTCAACGTCTTGAGGGCAGCTTGACGTTGGCGCCAAACGCGCACCCTCCCAGGCAGAACAGGCATACGCGGAACGCATCCCCGCACGACGAAGGCCCCACACGGGGCCTTCGTCGTTTTCACGCCCTTGGTCGGGGCGAGGCGATCCGCCTAGAACGTCCCTCCTCCGCCGCCGCCGACACCTCCGCCGCCGCCGCTCGAGAATCCGCCGCCGAATCCCGAGCCCGAGCTGTCGGAGCTCGAGGCGATCTCCGACAGCGTGGTCCCGTAGGCCTTCTCAAGGGTCTCCATCGGCGATTCGGCGCGCCCGTATGGGTAGCACCACCAGTAGAGTGGGAGGTAAGGGGTGTCGACATCCACCTCGGCGCGCGGAAGGAGCTCGACCAGCTGGCTCAGGACCTTGCTGGAGACTCCAAGGGCGACGGCCATGACCAGCAACTTGTCCCAGAGCACGACGTCTTCGGGAACGGCCTCATCGAGGCGGGTGAAGTCCTCGAGCCACCTCTTGAGCGCCACGCAGCGATTCCTCAACTCGACAGCCTCGGGAGAATACATCCGCGCCCGCACCACGAGCAGCGCCGAGACCGCGCTCGCCACGACGCCCATGAACAGGGTCAGCAGCATGTCGGACGAGAGGAGCCCGTCGTCGGCCAACAGGATGAAGACGAAGGAGAGCAGCACGATAAGCCCCGCCGCCGTCGAGAACCCGGCTCTGGCCCCGACAGGAACCTTGTTATCGAGCCCGGCAACGATGACCCTCCCCTCGACCTCGGCCTTGAATCGCTCGAGGAGCTCGCCCGAGAGATCATCGAGGGAGCGCACCTTCCCTTCTCCCCCGCTCCCGCCGAAGAACAGACCGAGGGCCGACTTGTCGATCGGATCGGTCGCCCGAGCGCGATCGATCAGCTTCATCCTGTACCCTCCTTTGGACCGTCCGCCCAAAAGCCCCTCGCGCCGAGAAGGCTTCATCATAAGGGCGACGACGCCCTCGTCGGTGAGCTTCATGAGGGTTGCGATGAGGGCGCGGTCCCCCGCCTTCCCCCTATTCATGAAAGCCGAGATCACCGCAGGGTGCTCGTCGGAGGGGATGTCGCGGAAATACTCCTCCTTGAACACCGGATCAGGGCTGCGATACTTGACGAACCTGAGATAGAGGGCGGCGCCCAAAAGGCCCGCGGAAACCACGATGATCGCGGCCTTGATTCCCAGGGTCACAAAGCGCGCGGATTCGCGACGTGCATTCGCCTCGGCCGCCCACGCCTGCTCCTCATCGAGGATCTGCGGGAGGCGCTCCTCTGCCGAAGGCTTGAGACCAGGGATCCACGAGGAAGGGAACGCGATGCGCGCCTCGGCGAATTCCCCTGGATACACGGTGGGGACGTCGTAGAGCACACTCGCCCCCGCAGCGCCGTCCCCTATCGCGACCGTGGCGTCAAGCGGCCCATGACCCCAGGCCCGACATAGCCCCTTCGACTCCGGATCGGCCGCAAGATTCGACTCGAACAGGACCGCGACATGGACGTCCCCCGACGCCTCCGCCCAATCCGGGCCCACGAACTTCCAATAGAGCTCTGCCGTGTCCGCCCAGGACATCACGGCCCCCGTGAGCGTGTAGTCGATCTGGATCTCGGCATCATCCCCAGACGAGTGGGGAGCGAAGACCTTGAGCTCGGTCATCTGATCCGTGACGGCGACGGCGTAGACCCCCGAATCGCCGTTCTGGGCCGAGGCGGTGCGCTCGAGCTGGCTCTTGGCTCCATCCTCGATGAGGCTCACCCCGTCGACGATGATGGAGCTGCCCGCGCCTTGCTGGTTCTGGGCAACCGGGATCGTCCAGAACACACCGTTGACATCGTCCTCGAAATGGAAGGTTCGGCGCTCGGAGACCCGGAGGTCACCGTTCTCCATAATGGTCGCGGTCATATCGACAGGCCCCATGGAGAACCCGTCCGCGAACGCGGGGATCGGCATCATGGCGATGCAGACCAGCAGGATGAGGCCAAGGAGGCCACGACGAGGTCGGCTGATCATGGATGGTCCTTTCCTTAATGCTCTTCGCCCATTGTACCCATCCGGTTCCTCCTTGACATCCCGCCTCCAACGGCCTCGGCGGCCCGTGGAACGCTATACTCGACTAAGGACCATGCCCCCTGATCCCCCATCCACGAAAGGGCGCCATGCCTTCCTGTCGCACTCCAGACCACAGCCCCGTCGTCGGGCGCTTCGCGCCCAGTCCGTCGGGCCGCATGCACTTGGGCAACATCTTCTCCGCGCTTCTCGCCTGGCTCTCCGTGCGAAGCCAAGGCGGCCGCATGATACTCAGGATCGAGGACCTCGACGATCGCTGTAGGCGTGGGAAGTGGGACGGGATTCTCATCGATGACCTCGCCTGGCTCGGCCTCGACTGGGACGAGGGCCCCCTCTATCAAAGCGATCGCATGGACCTCTACCAGGAAGCTTTGAGCAAACTCGAGGGCATGGGCCTCGTATATCCCTGCTTCTGCACGCGCGCTGAGCTCCACGCGGCGAGCGCGCCCCATGCGAGCGATGGGACCCCCATCTACCCTGGCACCTGTCGGGACCTCGCCGCAGAAGAGGTGCTGGCGAAGCGCGGGGAGAGACGCCCCGCCATCCGCCTTGCCGTTCCACCCGAGGGCGATCCGTCAGGGGAGGTCTCCTTCATCGATGCGACCTATGGGATCCAACATGAGACCCTGTCGCGCGACTGCGGCGACTTCCTGGTGCAAAGGAGCGATGGGGTCTTCGCCTATCAACTCGCCGTCGTCGTCGATGATGGGGAGATGGGGGTTACGGAGGTGGTGCGCGGTCGCGACCTCATGGGATCGAGCGCTCGGCAGCGCTATCTCCAAGATCTCCTCGAGCTCCCCCATCCCCGGTACGCCCATATCCCGCTTCTGGTCGCATCGGACGGGCGCCGACTCTCCAAGCGGGACCGTGATCTGGACATGCACGAGCTCAAAGCGCGCTATGGATCACCCGAGGCCCTTCTCGGCCACCTCGCACACCGTGCGGGGATCGCGCCGGACGCGACGCCTCGCAGCGCCAGCGAGCTGGCGGACTCGTTCTCATGGGAATCCATCCGAGCCCATCGCGACGACATCCGCGTGGGCTAACGCGCCTCCGCGATCCCCTCGCGCCGAGCGACCTCGTCGATGAGGATCGAATCGCCGTGCCTCGAGGCGCCGAGAGCCGCCATCATCAGCACCGCCATGGCGGTGATATAGGCGAAGAGCTGGGTGGGAGCCGCATCCATCACCATTCCGGAGAGGATGGGTGTCACGACCTGGGCCGCCATCGACACGGTGTAGTAATAGCCGGAGTACCTTCCCACGCTGTTGGAGTCGCACATCTCGAGCAGCATCGGGTAGACGCAGAGGTCGACGCCTCCCAAAGCGACACCCATGAACAGGAACACGGCATAGAACGCGGGATGGAAACCTGGGACGAGCCAGACGATGGCCGACCCCACGACCATGAGGAGCGAGGCGGCCAAACCGACGACCTTGCGCCCGTACTTCAAAGACAGGTTGGCCACCGGCACATAGGAGATCAGGCCGCCCGCGATGGTGACGATGTTTATGATGGCGTAACTCCCCCCTTCGAGACCGAAGAACGTGTCCGCGTAGCGGGAGATGTTGGTCGTCATGGCGTTGTAGCTCATGTAGTAGAAGAACGTCGCAGCCAGAATCATGGCTATCGACAGACGGATGGAGGGATCCTTCGCTCGCTGGCGCCCCTCGGCGCGACGCTCCGCCTCCGGCTCCACCTCATCCTCCTCGATCCCCATCTTGAGGCTCTCCTCCCTCATGCGGGATACGAGGAAGGGCTCGCGCACGAACAGGCGGAACACGAAGGCCGACGCGGCGATGAAGAGAGCCTGGAGGGCGAAGATGGGCAGGTAATCCGGATTGTCGCCCGAGGGAACCAACACGGCGATGGCGACGAGCATGACGCCGGTGCCGGCGTATCCGACTATCTTCTCTATGGAGTCGGCCTTGGCACGCAGCGGGCGCGGCGTGATATCGGCCACGATCGCCACGGTCATCGTCCTATACGCGCACACGGCGAGCAACGTGAGGAGGATCATGGCGATGAGCAAAGGAAGGCTCCCCAGGTTGTTGGCCACGGCGATCATCGGCACCGAGACGGCCGCGACCGCCGACCCCACCAAGATGAACGGGGTCCGGCGACCCATCTTGCTCCCGCACCGATCGGATAGGATGCCGAAGATCGGCAGGAGGAAGAGCCCGAACAGGTTATCGAGCGCCATGACGACGCCCGTCGTCGCGTTGTCGAGCCCGAAGGTCTCGGTGAGCATCTTTGGGACGACACCGTCGAACACCTGCCAAAACGAGATCATCCCCATGAAGGGCAGGGCCGCGAGCGCCACGCTCTTGTAATCCAGTCTCGCCGCGCGCCGGCGAGCCGCCGCATCAACCTGTCTTCCCATCGTCTCCCCCTATTCTCCCAGACGATCAAGGTTCTTGAGGAACGCCACGTAGAACTCGATGCCACGCCGATAGATGTCGACACCGATGCGCTCGTTCGCCGTATGGATGAGGCCGCGAGCCTCCCCGGAGTACACGAAGCCGGCGAAGCGATACACCCGGTCGCAGATGGCATTGAACTCCCTCGAGTCGGTGCAGGAGTTCTGGACATACGGCGCGAGGCCCGCCTCGGGATAGACGCCCGAGACGCAGCGATGGAGGTAGTCGAAAGCCGCGTCGCCCTCAAAGGGGCTGATAGGCGCCGGCTCCGTCCAGGGCATGCTCTCGTCGATCTCGATGCTGACATGGTCTGGCGTCACGCCGGATGCCCGGCATTCCTCCCGCGCCAAGCCGCGCGCCCGCTCCAAGACATCCGCCACGCTCTCAAAGGGCGCGACCCGGACGTTGAAGTTGGCACGCGCCGTCATGGGCAGGACATTGTGCGCATTTGAGCCCTCGAGCTTGGTGAGGGCGTACGTGCTCCTAAGGAGCGCCTCCGATTCGCTCTGGGACGACATGATGCGCGCCACGAGAGGCTTGGTGAGGGCAAGGTTCGCGAATACCAGCTTGTTTGCAAACGAGCTCCTGCTCGCCAGCTCCACGAGTGTGGCCTCGACGGCCCCGGTGAATCGAGGCTTCCCCGGATTCGATGCGATTCGCTCGCACACGCGCGCGAGCAGGCGGGCCGCGTCGTTGCGCGCGGGCGTCGAGGCGTGCCCGCCGTCGGCACGAGCCGTCACCGTCAGGTCGACGTGGCCCTTCTCGGCGACACCCACCATCGCCACGGCCCCACGTGCGCCCAGCGGCGCATCGGTCACGATGGCACCGCCCTCATCCAGGACCATATATGGCCGGATCCCCTGCGCCCGCATCCATTCGACAGCCTGACGAGCCGCCGGCCCCGCGATCTCCTCACCGTTCGAGGAGAAGAAGAAGACATCCCGCGGCGGTACGAAGCCCGAGGAGAGCAGGTGCTCGGCCGCCTCGAAGAACGCGGCCAATATGCACTTGGTGTCGAGCGCGCCGCGAGCCCAGATCTCCCCATCCACGATCTTCGCGCCGAAAGGATCGTGCTCCCAGTCCTGCCCCTCCACGGGGACGACGTCGTGATGCGCCATCAAGACGATGGGATCGGCCGTTGGATCGGATCCGGGCCAGCGCAGCAACATGCCGAACTCATCGAACGTCACGAGCTCGCACGCCTCGAACACTTTGGGATAGAGGCCCCTCAGCGTTGGGATCCAGCGCTCGAATGGCTCGCGATCGACACGGGAGGGATCGGCGCGCGAGACAGTGGGGATCCGCAAGAGCTCTTGGAAGCGTCCGACGGCCGCATCGTCAGCCCTATAGCCATCAGCGTCGAGCGGCTCGCTCAGAGGGTCCGAGGGCTTGAGGGCGACAGCGCGCCGCGCTGCGATCATGGCCGAGCCCGCCAGCACCCCAAGGACGGCTCCCAAGACCAAAGCGATAGATCCCTGCTTGCTCATGTCCCACCCATCTCCTTTGTGATCGAAGGCTGCATGTATATAAATGCACTTTTGCAAACTAAAGTGACATGGTAGCACGCATGATTCGCAGGGGAGCCGCAATCGAACGATTCGATGGACGGACGACGTTGGATTTTGAAAGGGGAATGGAAAAGCGCCCCTCGGCACATGAGTCCAAGGGGCGCGGCAAATCCACTGGCGGAGAGCTGGGGAT
>JAXDWR010000045.1:0-8150 GCA_034088265.1 Collinsella sp.
CGAGCTGCTCCCATTTGGTGACTCCAAGCCTGTGGAAGGGCAGGATGTTGAATTCCGTGAGCCCTACCTCATTCATGAACTCGCCTATCGCGTGGAAGTTCTCCTCGGTGTCGTTGAAGCCCTCGATGATGGGGGAGCGCAGAACGAGGCGTCCGGGCCAGTCGCTTTTCGCCAATGCCCTGATATTGGCGAGCACGCCTTCGTTTGAGACCCCGGTGAACTCCTTGTGCTTGTCGGGATCCATATGCTTGAGGTCGTTGAAGGCAAAATCGATGTAGCTCATAACCGAAAGATAGGTGTCAACATCGCATCCTCCCTCGGTTTCGATGGCGGTGTGGATATAGGCATCGCGGCAGCGCTTGAGGACCGCTATGAGGAACTTGCTCTGGCACATGGGATCGCCGCCTGAGAATGTGACGCCGCCGTGTCCGCTCCAATAGTGACGGTCCCGTGCGAGGATGCGCATGATCTCGTCGACAGTGTATTCCTTCGAGATGTACTCGAGCGCTCCGGCCAAACAGGCATCGACGCATTCGAAGGTTGTGCAGGAGTCGCATTTGTCGTAGTCGAATCGCACGGGGTGCTCGGGGTCCTCGATGGACGCATCTGAAACCGCTCCGTACGGACATGCCTTGAGACAGCGCAGGCACGGTTTCCCTTCGATATTGAGGCATTTTGTGGACCGGTAGAGGCGGCCCTGGCGATTGCGGAAACTCTCAGGGTTGCAACACCATTTGCATCTGAACGGGCATCCGGAGAAGAAGATGAGGGTGCGGCATCCCGGGCCGTCATGAACGCTATAGGCCTGGATGTCGAAGATGCGGCCCTTGAGGGACTTGTCCTCTGCTGTGAATGGGGCGGATAGGTTGATCATGGCTCACCCTTTCGTTTCCGGGGCTCCATGCGGCAGGTTCTTCGGCCGCCGTAATCGGATACAGGAAACTATCTACTTTTCACGCTTTGCGGTCACGATTCCGAAGACCTAGGACCGGTCTGAGTTTCCGATTGTTTTTAAGACTAAGTACCCGGTTGTACGACCTTGGGACGAAGGTCTTAATTTCAGATCCAAGATTCCTACCCAAATTGGAAGCGGGGACCCAAGTGCCGCCCGCGGCAAGGTGCCACAGTTTACGCGAGGCATGGGATGCTCAAGCATCCCGCAGGCATCTGCCAAAAAGGAGGTACTCATGCCAGCAGCAAAGCCCATGAAGCTGACCGAGGTCCTGGAGCGGCGAGGGGTTTCCCTCAGCCACCAGTCGGGTGGTAGCGCGCCCGAGCAGATCGTAGATCGTGAGATCAAGCGCGATCCGACGCCCCGTGCCAAGCGACTCAGGGACATCTATTTCGACACCCTGTCGTCCCTGGACACCCAGCAAACTTATTGGTACGACCGAGCTGCTCGCCTGCATGATGGCGATATCCCCGTCATGCGCCGCGCCTATGCCATGAAGTGCGCGCTCGAGCATCTCGACACCCCCATCTGGCCCGGCGAGCTCCTCGTGGGCGCCAAGGCTGGCTACTATCGCGGCTCCGCACCCCTGCCTTGGCTCACGGAGAGCTTCTTCATGGACAAGAACTCCGATCTCTACAAGGAGGCCCTTGCAACCGGTGGCGACTCCGCGGCCGAGGTCTCCCACTTCGGCGAGGGCGGCGGCAACGTTACCAAGAGCTTCGGCAACGTCGTGTCCGTGGGCGGCAAGTACGGAATCCGCAAGGAGAAGGTCGCCGCGCTCCATCGCTTGGCGTACAGCTGGGCCGGCAAGTCCGTCGAGGACGTTGGGCGCATCTATGAGAAGATGGTCCCGGAGTACCAGGTCAAAGAGAACGTGATGAAGTCCGTCATCTGCCAGTTCGACTCCGGTTACACCATCCCCCAGGGCCGCGAGGTCATGAACTACTACCTGCCGCTCGAGCACGGCTTCGATCGCCTGATCAAGCTCTGCGACGAGCGCGCCGCGGAGGTCGCCGGCGATCCGCGCGGCGACGGCATCTCCGGCATGGATTCCCTGTACTACTACATGTCCTCCAAGCTCGTGCTCCAGGGTCTTTCCACCTGGTTCGAGAATTATGCCAAGGAGGCCCGCCGCCTCGCCGCGTCCACCGAGGACGGGCCCGCTCGCGCTGAGCTCGAGGATATCGCCGAGCGCATGCAGCTGATCGCGCATGAGAAGCCCATGACGTTCAAGGACGCGCTGCAGATGATCTATCTGCTGCACCTTGCCGAGCTCAACGAGGACGCCATGTCCGGCCTGTCCCCCGGACGTATCGGCCAGGTCCTCTATCCGTACTTCGAGCAGGACATGGAGGCGGGCCGCACCACCGAGGAAGAGGTCGAGGAGTGGCTCGAGCTCTACCGCGTCAAGATGACCTGCATCGACGCATTCGCCTGCACCGGCGTCGTCGGCGGCGTTCTTGCTGGAAACACCTTCAACAACGTCTGCCTCGGCGGCCAGGATCGCGAGGGCAGGTCTGCTGCCAACCGCCTCGAGATGCTCCTTCTCGAGGCCGGCATCAAGTGCCAGACCACGCAGCCGACGCTCTCCGTCCTCTATGATGATTGCCTGCCCGAGGAGTTCCTCATGAAGGCCATGGAGTGCGAGAAGACCGGTACCGGATATCCCGCCTTCATGAACTTCCGCGTGGGCCAGGAGTTCCTGCTTCGCCAGTACACCCACGAGGGCCTCGACATCACCGACTCCCGCGCCTGGTCGGTCGGCGGATGCCTCGAGACGTCCCCCGGCGTGTGGCAGGAGCTGCATCTGAGGGATAAGTCCTACTGGATCCCCGGTGGCGCTGGACAGCCCACCTCCGTTGGCGTGCACTTCCTCAACAGCCCCAAGATCCTCGAGCTCGTGCTCAACAACGGCTTCGACAAGCGCACCGGCATCCAGGTCATCGAGCCCCATAACCTTCCGCTCGATTCCTATGAGCAGGTTTGGGAGCAGTTCAAGAAGTATTACGAGGAGATCATCGAGGTCGTCGCCAAGACCAACAACATCCAGCACGACATTTGGCGCAAGTTCACGCCGTCCGTGGTGAACTCCATCCTCAAGCCCGATTGCTTCGATCGTGGACAGAACATCGCCAACAAGGGCTATCGCTTCAATGCGACCTTCAACATCGAGTGCTGTGGTACTTGCAACCTCGTCAACTCCCTTGTCGCCCTCAAGAAGCTCGTCTACGAGGATGGCAAGTACACCCTCGACGAGATGCGCGAGGCCCTGGCCGAGAACTTCGGCTACAAGACCTCCGTCGAGGTCGGCTCCGAATCCCTGGTCGATCAGGAGAAGCGCGATGACGACGACGGACGCTTCGATGGCATCCACGCCGACTGCCTGCGTGCCCCCAAGTACGGCAACGACGACCCGTATGCCGACGAGGTCCTTTACACCTATGAGGATTGGTTCTGCCACACTGGCGACAACGTCTACTCCCTCTACGCCGAGCCCTTCTATGTCTGCCAGATGTCCGTCTCCACCCATGGTCCGATGGGCGCCGTGACCGGCGCGACGGCCGATGGTCGCCTCTCCGGCACCACCTTCGCCGACGCTTCGATGTCCGCCTATCCTGGCACCGACACCCACGGCCAGTACGCGCTCTTCGAGTCCGCGACCGGTTGGGATCATGCGATGTCGCAGAACAGCCAGATGAACCTCAAGATCCATCCCAGTGCCGTGAAGGGCATCGAGGGCTCCAAGAAGCTCCTCGACCTGACGCGTTCCTACATGCGCAAGGGCGGTTTCCACATCCAGTACAACATCGTGGACTCTCGCGTTCTCAAGGACGCCCAGAAGAACCCGCAGAATTACCGCACGCTCCTCGTTCGCGTCGCCGGATTCACCCAGTACTGGTGCGAGATCGGCAAACCCATCCAGGACGAGGTCATCGCCCGCACCGAGTACGAGACCGTCTAGACCGATCCACGGGAAACAAGGAGTGTGAACACCATGCATAACCATTCGGATTGCGCAAACTTCATCCCCATCGATGTGGCGAAGGGCATCTGCCATGCCAACGGCGACATCGTCGTCCAGATCGACTCCGAAACCTGCCCCAAGTTCACGTGCGGCAAGAAGTGCAAGTTCTGCACCCACCTTCACGACGTTGACGACAAGGGCATGGGCACCTGCTCCGGCTTTGATGTCCCAGACTGGGCGTTTGCCGAAAACGGCGCTATGAACTGCGAGAAGTTCGAGGCCATCGCCTAGGTGCTCCTGGCTTTGTGCCAGCGATAGCTAATCAGGCTCCCTGCGCGGCCCCGGCGAAGATCTTTCCCGGGGCCGCCCGTTGTAAGGATACGCATTATGAAATCGCCTAAACAGATTTCCAGGCTGGTCGTCTTGGCGTCGTTCCTCGCCTGCTTCTGCCTCTTCGGCTTCCGCTCGACCTTCTCCGTGCTCCAGGGTTCCATGAGCTCGGACCTGACGGCGACGACCGGGGTCGAATGGACGGGCACGATGCTCTCGACTGGCTACTCGCTCATGATGATGATCTATGCGGTCACCTCGTTCTTCGCCGGCCGCATCGTCGACAAACTCGGCTGCCGTCCCGTCTACCTCATCGCGTCCGTCTTCTGCTTCATCGGGATGTTCGCGACGTCGTTCGTAGATGACTTCATCTTCTACTGCGTGAGCTACGGCCTGTTCGCCGGTATCGGCACGGGCATGCTGTGGGTCTCCTCGACAGCCTCGGTGCGAAAGTGGTTCATCGGCGACAAGTATTCCACCGCATGGGGCATCGCTTTTGCCGGCGCCCCCATCGCCCAGGTCATCCTCTCCGTGTTCCTGGCACCTATCCTCAAGTCCGACCCGTCTCTATGGCGCTTGAGCATGAAGGTCTTCGCCTTCCTGTTCCTTGCCCTCTTGATCATCGCCGGTCTTGTGGCGCGTAAGAACCCGGATGACTACGGATTCAAGCCCTTTGGGACCCTGCCCGCCAAGGAGGGCGTCGCCCCCAGCCACGACTACAGCCTCTCCGAGGCCTTCAGGACGTACCCGATCTGGGCCGCTATCCTCGCCTTCCTCGGGTCCATGCTCGGCGAGTTCCTTATCTGGTCCCAGATCGTCAAGTTCTTCCAGACCAACATCGGCCTCGACATCACGACGGCGACCAACCTCTATGTCATCATCGGTGTCTGCGGCATCGTGACGATGCCCGTCCTCGGCAAGCTGTGCGACGGATTCGTCAAGAAGGTGGGCAACGAGGCAAAGGGCCGCAAGTACTCCCTGATCTTCGCGCCCATCTGCGGCATCGTGGGGTGCATCCTTCTTCTGGTCATGACCAAGGACACGGTCTGGCTCGGCGCGGCTGCCTGCGTGATCTTCTCGCTGTACTGGGCCATCGAGCCCGGTGGCGTTGCCGGCTACGCCGGTTCGATCTATGGCTCCAAGAGCTTTGGAAAGATCTGGGGTCTCGCCACCCTCATCGTGATGTTCATTGGACCCGCGACCGGATCGTTCATGGGCGGCTTCCTGCCCTCCGTGACGGACGGGACTTACACCGCCTCGGTGATCTTCGCCCTGTGCGGATATATCTTCTCGCTCGTGTTCGCATGCACCATGCCCACGAAGCTTAATCCTCCCAAGAACTAGGATCGGGGTCGATCCAAGACGTCTGCCAGCTCGGTCCCGGCCTCGACGGTCATCCGTTCGTAGCCGGGACCCTTTTCTGATAAGGGGACAACCATGACTGCCCTGTGCGAACCTTGCGGCTCGTGTTCCATCAGCGGCAAGAAGGCGATCGTCGAGAAGCTCACCGCGGATATCGATCGCCTGATGGCCGAGGGAGCCTACCAGGATGCCTACCCCATCTCCCTGAGACTCCTCGAGGAGGCCGAGGGGCTATATGGGTCATCTGACCCCGATTATGCCTCCATCCTCAACGATGTGGCCTCCGTCGAGCGCGGTTTGGGAAGGTATGACGAGGCGGAGAAGCGCTTTCGTGCCGCCGCTCGCATCTTGAGGGAGGCTCTGGGTGATCATGATTCCGAGTTCGCGTCGGTTGTGGCGAACCTTGCGGGTCTTCATCGACTCACGGGCGACCTGCCTCGTGCCGAGGAGGAGTTCGAACGCGCCTTGGGGATCTACGAGCGGGAACTTGGATTCTCCGACTGGCGGACGATCAGCTGCCTCAACAACTTGGGCTTGGTCTATCAAGACCAAGGGCGCTACGAGGAGGCCATCGGCTGCCATGTGCGCGCCCTCGAGCTGCTTCAGGATCCCGAGACGCCGGATGACCCCTCCTCCATCGCCACGACCCTCATGAACGGGGCGGTGTGCTCGGCGAAGATGGGTGATCAAGCCGAGGCGGCCGAGCTGTTCGATTGCGCGATGGAGCTCATAGAGCAGGTCAACGGGCGCGAGAGCGCCGCGTACGCAGGGGCGCTCAACAACATCGCGGCGTTTGAGCTCGAGAGGGGGGATGCGCGCCGCGCCGTGAGCCTCTTGCGTGAATCCGAGGCGCTCACGCGCGGCCTGTTCGGCGAGGGGTCCTCTGCGCTCGCGTTGGTGCGCGCGAACTTGCGGCGCGCCGAGAGCCAGGGATCCTGACGAGGCGACGATGAAGGGGATGGAGCTGACCGAACGCTATGCCTGGGATGTGGCGCTGCCCGCCCTCGCCCGCGCGCTCGGAGATGATGCCGATGCGCTCGCGGTGGGCAGTGTGGGAGATGGCTCCGATAGGTTCGGGTTCGATGATGGGATCTCCCAAGATCACGATTGGGGTGTCTCCCTGTGCGTCTGGGTGCCCGACGGGTCGCCCGAGCTCTCCGAGCGCGTGAATGGGGTGATGAGGACCCTTCCCCGAGAGTATCAGGGGTTCCCTGTGCTGGGGTTCGGTGCGCCCTGTCCACCTTGGCGCGCGGGATCTTGGACGGTGGGGGAGCATTATCGACGCTTTTGCGGGACGCCGAAGGGGCCCATCACGTTGGAGGAGTGGGAGCGTATCCCAGAGGAGGCCCTCGCCGCCGCCACGAATGGAAAGGTGTTCCATGACGGGGAGGGCTCGTTCACGGCGATAAGGGAGCGCCTGCTCGCCGGCTACCCACGCATCGTTGAGTTGAGGCGCATCGCGTCGCGGTGCCGGGGCTTTGCGCAGGCGGGCCAGTCCAACCTAGTGCGTGCTGTGCTCAGAGGGGACCGCGCGGGGGCCCATCTGGCATATTCGCGTGCGCACGCCTCGGCATGCCTGCTAGTGCATGCCCTCGTGGGTCGGTACTGCCCGTATTACAAATGGGAGCACGCATCGACCGCGTTTTGCTGTGGCGAGATGGGAAGGGAAGTCGCCTGGCTCCTTGAGGAGCTGGTGGATGCCCGCGGACCGCTTCAGCGCATGGACGCCGTCTCCACGCAGAACGTGGTCGAGCGCCTCGCCTCCCGTCTCTGCGCGGGTCTGGAGTCGCGCGGGCTCCGAGGGTCCTCGTCGAGCTTTCTGCTCGACCAAGCCGACTATATAGCCGCGCTCGCAGATGATGGATGAGGCCCTGTGTCTCTTGGATGCGGAATCGAGGTTGGGATGTCTAGGAAGGAAGTCATCGACACGATCATTCGCCACGAATGGGACGATTTCTCGCACGTGAGGGATATCGATGGGGTGTCCGATTGCCAGAGGCGGCCCGATGTGTTCACCCGGATGCGCCGCGCGCTTCTCGAGACGTGGTCCGATGAGCTCTTGGAATCGTATTTGGAGGATGTGCTGAACGCCAAGGGGTCGGGCCGTTCGCTCATGAGCGAGAAATACGCTTGGATGATGCAGACCGTCGACTCCGAGCATTTCGCCGACATCGTGGACATGTTGCCCATGCTCCCGTACGAGGCTTGCGAGCGAATCGAGCGGATCGTCAAGGTGTTCCTGGTCTGGCAGGCTTGGGCGAATGCCCTGCATCCACGGCTCACCGCGGATGGCCGTCCTCTTCTGACCGAGGACGATGCACCGGGAATCACCTCGTTCGAGACGTACACGCGCGGGGAGCTCAAGAGCTATTCGCCGCGTACCGTCGAGATATATGAGCGCTACGTGATCGACTGTTGGCGCCATGGCCGCAATCTCGCCCTCGAGAATCTTGATAACATCGCCCGCTCCTATGGGTACGCAGACGCCGATGACGCCGAGGCGCGCTCGAACTGAGGGCACCGCTTCCATGGTGCGCAGGG
>JAXDWR010000046.1:0-23383 GCA_034088265.1 Collinsella sp.
GCATCTTGCGGAAGCTCTCCACCTGCATGCCGCACGCCAGCGAGGTGAGGCAGTTCGCCTCGAGGTTCAGATGCGGCCCCATGAACCCCACGACCAGCAGGATGAGCGCCTCGACCACGACCATGACCTGCCTCCAGTGGATCGCGCTGCCAAACCGCTCGTGCACTAGGTCGCTCGACATGATCCCGAGGGCGAAGGCGAGGACCGGCAGGAAGAACGTCCCCGCGAGCGAGAGCTCGCCTTGCGAGAGATGGATGCCCGTGAGCAGGATGTTGCCCGTCTGGGCATTGGCGAAGACCCCTCCTCTGCCCATGTAGGAGTACGCATCCATGAATCCACCCACAAGCGCCAGGATGACGACCAGCTCTATGGATTCGGACACCTGCTTCGCGCGCTCCATGCGGAACATCCCCCCTCTCCAAGCAGCCCCAGCGACCCCGGTGGGCGCATCGATCCCACCAATAGGTTACGCGACGCGTCGTCTCCTTGCGGCAATGTCCACGGATACCGCACGAATACGGAAGGGCCGGAGCTGTTCGCGGAGGAAGACGTGAACGTGATGAGAAAGGTGTTGACACAGTCGGTCGAAAACATATAATCCCTGTCGGTTGTGAAAAACGGCCCATGCCCCGTCATTAGAGGAGGTGCAGCCATGGACAACGTTCCGAGTTGCAGTACCGGCGACGCGTCGACACCTGCCGAACGCACCGGCTGCGCCCAAGTCCCACCGACGAGGACACACCGCCGGTAGAAGGCGGCCCATCATCGACACAGCTCGATATCGACCCTCCTTCATGCGCTAGGCCCGTATGTTATGTTGGCGCGACGCGAGACTCCAGAGCATCCGTGAATCGGTAATCGCCTTGCCGCGATTCCACGACCTGAGAGGCGCGCCATGTCGAAACTCATCCAAACCATCAAGCAACTGCACGAGCTCCGCAGGACCCAGGGCGACCTGCACACCAGCGAGCTCGATCGCCTCGTGGCCTTCGCCGCGACCCAGGACGCCGACCACGTCCTCGACCGCTTCGGCACCACGCCCGAGGGACTCGATCCCGATCTTGCCGGCGATCTGGCCCAGATCGAGCGCGACCACATCGCCGAGGACGGAACGGGCGCCCAGGGGGCCCGACGCTTCGTCCGCGCGGTCGCCAACCCCTTCAACTTCATACTCATCGCCCTCGCGGTCATCTCGTTCTACACCAACGTGACGCTCGCCGCGCCCGAGGAGCAGGACCCCTCCACCGCCATCATCATCGGCGTCATGGTCGTCATCTCGGTCGCCCTGCGCTTCACCCAGGAGACCAAGGGCGCCGATGCCGCGCAGGCGCTCAAGTCCCTGGTCACCACGACCTGCACCGTCGTGCGCGGCGGAGACGAGTGCGAGATCGCCCTCGACGAGGTGGTCCCCGGTGACATCGTCCGCCTCTCCGCGGGCGATCTCGTCCCTGCGGACGTGCGCATCCTGCGGGCGAAGGACCTCTTCGTGATGCAGTCGGCGCTCACCGGAGAGAGCGAGCCCGTCGAGAAGACCGCCCAGACGGTCGACATCCCCTATCGCGGACGCGGAACGGGCATCTCGCTCGAGGACTGCGCCAACATAGCGTTCTCGGGCACGACGATCCAGAGCGGATCGGCGACCGCCGTCGCGGTGCGAACGGGGTCCGACACCTATCTGGGCCGCATGGCGCGCGTGCTCCAGCAGGCTCCCACCAAGACGAGCTTCGATCGCGGGCTCGAGTCGGTCTCACGCGTGCTCGTCGCCTTCATGCTCGTGATGTGCCCCATCGTCTTCCTCATCAACGGGGCGACCAAGGGCGACTGGCTCTCGGCCCTGCTCTTCTCGATCTCCGTCGCCGTCGGCATCACCCCGCAGATGCTCCCCGTCATCGTGACGACCTGCCTTGCGCGCGGGGCGGCGACCATGTCCAAGCACGACGTGGTGGTGAAGGACATCAACGCGATCCAGAACCTGGGCGCCATGGACGTCCTGTGCACCGACAAGACCGGAACGCTCACGCAGGACAAGGTCATCTTGGAGCGCCACATGGACGTCATGGGCAACGATGACGAGCGGGTGCTCCGCCACGCCTATCTCAACAGCCATTTCCAAACCGGACTCAAGAACCTCATCGACATCGCCGTCATAGAGAGGGCGCGCGAGCTCGAGGACCAGAACCCCGACCTGCGCGACATCGATGCCCGCTACACCAAGGTGGACGAGATCCCCTTCGACTTCGAGCGCCGGCGCATGAGCGTGGTGGTCGAGGATCGCGACGGCAAAACCCAGCTCATCACCAAGGGGGCCGTCGAGGAGATCCTGGGCGTCTGCAGCGATGTGGAGTACGAGGGCGTCGTGAGGCCGCTCACCGACGAGCTGCGCGAGCGCGTCGCCGAGCGCGTGGAGCAGCTCAACGCCGAGGGCATGCGCGTGATCGCCGTCGCCCAAAAATCCAACCCGCGCGCCGCGGGGGCGTTCTGCAGCGAGGATGAGCGCGACATGGTGCTCATGGGCTACCTGGCGCTGCTCGATCCCCCCAAGGAGAGCGCCGCACGCGCCGTCGAGCTCCTCGAGGGCTATGGCGTGACCGTCAAGGTCCTCACCGGCGACAACGAGGGCGTCGCCGCAGCCGTCTGCCGCAAGGTGGGCATCGACCCCGGCGAGATGCTCCTGGGATCCCAGATCGACGAGCTCGACGACGCCGAGCTCGCGGAGCGCGTGGAGCGCGCCGGGCTCCTCGCCAAGCTCTCGCCGCTGCAGAAGCAACGCGTGGTGAGCGTCCTGCGCGAGCAGGGCGGGCACACCGTGGGCTTCATGGGCGACGGCATCAACGACGCAGCGGCCATGAGGGCGAGCGACTGCGGCATCTCGGTGGACACCGCCGTGGACATCGCCAAGGAATCCGCCGACATCATCCTGCTCAAGAAGGACCTCATGGTGCTCGGCCACGGGATCCTCGAGGGGCGCCGCACCTATGGCAACACGATCAAGTACATCAAGGCCACAGCCAGCTCCAACTTCGGCAACGTCCTATCCGTCCTGGTCGCCAGCGCCTTCCTGCCCTTCCTCCCCATGACCGCTCTGCAGCTCCTGCTCCTGGGGGCCGCCTACACCGTCTCGTGCACCGCGATCCCCTGGGACCGTGTGGATGACGAGTTCCTGCGCGAACCCAAGACCTGGGACGCCAACTCCATCGTGTCGTTCATGCTCTGGCTGGGACCGGTGAGCTCGATCTTCGACGTGGCGACCTTCGCGGCCATGTTCTTCGTCATCTGCCCGATGGTGCTCGGCGCGGGCTGGAGCGCCCTCGCGGGCGACGCGGCGGCCATGGCCCTGTTCGCCGTCGTGTTCCAGACGGGCTGGTTCGTCGAGTCCATGTGGACGCAGACCTTCGTGCTCCACATGCTGCGCACCGAGCACATCCCCTTCGTGGGGAGCAAGCCCGCCGCGGCCCTGAGCTTCCTCACGATCGCGGGCGTGGCGATCGTGACCGTCCTGCCCTACGTGCCGGTGGTCGGCCCGGCGCTCGGCCTCAGCCCGCTGCCTCTGGTGTTCTTTGGATTCCTCGCCGTCTGCATGGTCTCCTACCTGCTGCTCTGCAGCATCGTCAAGGCGCTCTACGTGCGCGCCCACGGAGCGCTGCTCTAGGCCGTGCGCGGCGCCCTCCCGTGTGGCGCGCGCACGGATCATGCGGGCCAGCGCCTCTCTCCAAATCACCTGTGGGAGAGGGGCGGGCCCGCTTACGGCTCGCACGGAGGTTTCGTCCTCCGTGCCGCACCAGGCACCATTGCCGAGGGGCTTTGGGTATCCTAGGGGGAGCAACAGGAGGCCGAGGGGGCGAGCTCATGTCTGACAAGCAGCACAGGACCGATGCGGGGGCCAAGCGCACGAGCAAGCCGGGCGGAACGACCTTCAAGCAGCCCCGAGCCCAGAAACGGGCCTCCCATCCAAAGCGCCCGGGCCGCGAGGCCTTCCTCCCCGTGTCGCGTGCCGACATGGATGCCCGCGGCTGGGACCAGTGCGACTTCGTCTACATCTGCGGCGACGCATATGTGGACCACCCCTCGTTCGGCATGGCGATCATCACCCGTGTGCTCGAGGCCCATGGCTATCGCGTGGGGATCATCACGCAACCCGACTGGACGGATCCGCGAAGCATCTGCGCCCTCGGCGAGCCGCGCCTGGGGTTCCTCGTCTCCGCCGGCAACATGGACTCCATGGTCAACCGCTACACCGTCAACAAGAAGCCGCGCCACGAGGACGCCTACACCCCGGGAAGCAGGGCCGGTGCGCGCCCCAATCGGGCGATCACCGTCTACGGCAACCTCATCCGGCGCACTTTCAAGGACACCCCCATCATCTTGGGCGGCATCGAGGCGAGCCTGCGCCGGCTCGCCCATTACGACTACTGGTCTGACTCCCTCAAGCGCTCCGTGCTCCTGGATTCCGGTGCCGACCTGCTGATCTATGGCATGGGAGAGCACGCCGTGGTCCAGATCGCCGAGGCGCTCGACGCGGGGCTGCCCGTGGGTCAGATCACCTACGTCGACGGCACCGTCTACCGCGTGAGCGGGAAAGACGCCCTCGACGAGGTCTACGACTACGAGCTCCTCCCCTCGTGGGACGAGCTCGAGTCCGATCGGCTCGCCTACGCGCGCAGCTTCAACATCCAGCACCAGAACATGGACCCCATCACCGGATCACGCCTGGTTGAGTCCTACCCCAATGGGGTGCATGTCGTCCAGAACCCGCCCTCCGCGCCCCTCACGGAGCGAGAGATGGACGAGGTCGCCGAACTCCCCTATGCACGCCATTGGCATCCCGATCACGATGCCGCGGGCGGGGTCCCGGCCTTTGACGAGGTGAGGTTCTCCATCTCGAGCAACCGCGGCTGCTTCGGCGAGTGCTCGTTTTGCGCGCTCGCCTTCCATCAGGGCAGGATGCTGCAGGTCCGCAGCCGTGAGAGCATCATCCGCGAGGCCGAGCTGCTCACGCGCGACCCGGATTTCAAGGGCTATATCAACGACGTCGGGGGACCGACCGCCAACTTCTTCCGTCCCGCATGCGACAAGCAGCTCACGCACGGGACCTGCAAGAACCGGCGCTGCCTGTGGCCGAGCGTCTGCAAGAACATGGTCGTGGACGAGGACGGCTATGCGGACCTGCTGCGCGACTTAAGGATGCTGCCCGGTGTCAAGAAGGTCTTCGTCCGAAGCGGCATCAGGTTCGACTACGCCATGGCCGACGCGAGCGACAAGTTCCTCCTCGAGCTCCTGAAGCACCACGTGAGCGGCCAGCTCAGACTCGCCCCCGAGCACGTGAGCGATCCCGTCCTCGCCGTGATGGGAAAGCCTAGGCGCGAGGTCTACGATGCCTTCGTACGGCGCTTCGAGCGCCTGTCAGCCGAGTTCGGGCTCAAGCAGTACGTCGTCCCGTATCTGATCTCGAGCCATCCGGGCTCGACCATGGCCGAGGCGGTCGAACTTGCCGAAGCCGTGCGCGACATGGGATACATGCCCGAGCAGGTGCAGGACTTCTACCCCACCCCGTCGACGATGTCGACCTGCATGTTCTACACCGGAGTCGATCCGCGCACCATGAAGCCGGTCTATATCCCGCGCGACCCACACGAGAAGGCCATGCAGCGTGCGCTCATCCAATATCGCAAGCCGGAGAACTACAAGCTGGTGCGCGAGGCACTCCATAAGGCCGGGCGCGAGGACCTCATCGGCTATGGTCCCAAATGCCTGATCCGGCCCGTTCCGCCCAAGACCGACCCCCGAACTCGCAGAAAGCAGGGAGGCGGTCCCAAGGGGCAGGGAGCCCGACCGGGCAAGGGCGGCCCACACGGCCGCACGGGAAAGGGCGCCGCCGGGACGAACCCTCATGCGCGCAACCGCGCCGCCCAGGGACGCCAGGGCGCCAACCGCCACTAGCCGCGCCGCGCGCGAGCAACCGCGCCACGTGCCAGCGAGCGCGGCGTGCGCCGTGTGCCGTGCGCCGTATGCCGTGCGCCGCGTGCCGTGCGCCGTATGCCGCGCGCCGCTGGTGACTCAGCGGACAGTTTTCGCCTCAAAACCGTCCAACCAGTCACCATCAGCACCAGCTGCTTGCGCTGGTGGTGACTCAGAAGCCATTTTTAGCCAGAAAACCGTCCAGTTAGTCACCATCGGCGCGAAGGGGCGAGGGTGACGGGGAGGGGTCATCGGGATCGGCCCATTCCCTGCGGAAGATCGAGAGGCCCCACACGAAGATGAGGAGCATCACGGCCAGGAACGGCAACACGGGCAAGCTGTCAATGACCGGCGCCAAGGGGTCCACGAGGAACGACGCTCCGTTGACAGCGAAATGCAGGGCGATGGGATACCAGAGATTCCCCGTCCTCCAGTAGACCCATCCCAAGATCAGGCCGAGGATGAAGGCATATCCACCCTGCACGCCGTTCATATGAAGGACGCCGAAGGCGAGCGCCTGCATGAAGTTGGCCGCCCAGAACGCGGAACTCAAAACGGGCACGCGCGACGTAGCGCGATCACGCGGACGGGAGGCCCCGACCGCACGCAGGGCGAACTCGAACATGATGCCGCGGCAGAAGATCTCCTCCACCACAGGGGCGAACAACACGGTCGACACCACGGAGAGCAGCGAGAACACCCCGATCGCAGCGTCCTCCATGAGCTCCTCGTATTCAGCTATGGCCTCGGGGATGAAGAGCGTGAGCAGGGTGAGGACGAACCCGATGAGATACTGGATCCCCACGCCCATGAGGACCAACCCCGCCACGCTCCGAAGCACCTTCGAGGCGGGCGGGCGCGAACCCGGCGCATGGGAGGGCACCAACGAGCGACGACGCAGACGCAGCCACCAGGGCAGCGCCACCATCAGGATCACAACCTGGACGAAGATGAGCACGAGCGCGAAGGCGTTCCCCTCGGAGATCGGAAGCTCGCCCAGCTCCATCGAGAAGCCCTGGACCATCCCCATGCCGAAGCCCCCGACGACGACCTGGATGACGAGGTTGAGCACGAGGGTCCCGAACAGGGCGAAAGTCCAGCCCACGAAGCGCCCCATATGGAACCGAGGCGAGGTCGGGGCGACGGCGGCGGGGTCGTCCCCGGGGGCAAGGCGCCCCTCATCGATGAGGGGGGAGGCGTCGCACCAGGCGTCCTCCCCCCTCATCATATCGTCATTTGAGACGGATGCGTCCATATCGCCCCGCAGGCGATCGTCGGCATCCAGCATCCCGGGGGAATCGTGTCGGTCGAAGGTTGAACCCATATGGACTCCTTTCTTATCTTGAAGCCCATTATGCCCGCCAGCTCGACTGAAAACCACCGGATTCATCGGTTATTCGCCGAAGTAGAAGTCCTCCCCGGGCAGGGATCCGCCGATCGAGGCGGGATCGGCATCGAAGAGCACCTTGAGATAGCCCGAGAGGGCGGACTCAAGCTCGTCGCCTGTCAGGCACGCGATGCCGCAGCCGGGGATGGCGCGGGCCGCGATGGTGGGATCATCGACGATGCCCGCATCGACGACGCCCTGGCCCCAGGCCTTGGGATCGCCCTTCACCGCTTCGGCACTCGCTTCGTGCTCGGCGAGGAACTCGGCAACAACCTCGGGGTGAGCCTCGGCGAACTCGCTGCGAACCACGGTGACGCCGGTCACGAGCTGGGATCCCTCGTCTTGGGCGAGCTCGGCCCATGCGTCCTCCAAGCTCACTGGGACGAGAAGAGCCTCGTTCTTGGCGCGGGCAGCGGTGACGAAGGGCTCGGGCAGCACGCCGACGGCCGAGGGGTCGGCGGCGAGCGCCGAGACGACCTCGGTGGGCTCGCTCTTGAACTCGAGCGTGACGGAATCAGCGATGCCGGCGCGATCGAGCAGGTGGTTCATGACGTACTCGGGCGTGGTCCCCTTGCCGGTGAGATAGACCGTCCTGCCCGCGAGATCGGAAAACGCCGTGAGGGATTGGTCGCCGGTGACGACATGCAGCACGCCCAGGGTGTTGACGTCGATGACCTTCACGCCGCCCTCGGTCTTGTTGTAGAGCACACTCGCCACGTTGGCGGGAACGAGGGCGATGTCGACATCGCCCTTGATGACCTGCGGGACGATCTGATCCGCTGCAGCGGTGATCTGGAAGTCGTAATCGGCCTTCAGCTCACCGGACCCCGCGTGCTCCATGAAGGGCACGAGCCCGATGGAGGTCGGACCCTTGAGGGACGCGACGCGCACGGTCACGGGCTCGGAGGCCGCATCGGACGAGCCCGATGCGGCCGAGCCGGGAGCGGGGGCGCTGGCGCAGCCGCCGAGCGCAAGCCCGAGGAGGACCGTCGCCAACGCTGCGGCGAGGCCCCG
The DNA here is from genome assembly GCA_034088265.1 of Collinsella sp. Lineage (GTDB taxonomy): Bacteria > Actinomycetota > Coriobacteriia > Coriobacteriales > Coriobacteriaceae > Collinsella. The sequence continues at coordinate 8,357 of JAXDWR010000046.1, forward strand.
ACGACCTAGGAGGGATCCCATGGCTAACCCCTTTCCGCGGGCATCTTCCAGCCCGTATGATCGGTATGCAGGAGTCGCTCCGCCATGGGTGAGAGCGGCTTGTCCAAGAACTCGCGGTAGCAGGTCTTGATATCCGGGTTCTCGTGGGAGAAGCGGATCTCGGACGAGGAATCGAGACCCCAGAGGACGTCGCCGCGGACGCCGGCGAGCTCGCGGCCGTCTTGGATCGGCTGGCCACCGCCGCCGACGCAGCCACCCGGGCACGCCATGACCTCGACGAAGTCGTAGGACACCTCGCCGGCCTCAAGGGCGGCGAGCAGCTTGTTGGCGTTCTCGAGGCCGCTGACCACGGCCAAGCGCACCTTGGTGCCCTGGATGTCGGCGACCGCCTCCTTCCAGCCGTCGAGGCCGCGGACATCGCGGAAGAAGTCGGGATCGGGGTTCTCGCCGGTGACGAAGTGGTAGGCCGAGCGAACCGCGGCCTCCATGACGCCGCCGGTCGCGCCGAAGATCGCGCCCGCGCCCGTGCCGAAGCCGAGCGGGCTGTCGAGGGGCTCGGGATCGATGGTGCGCGGATCGATGTTCAGCGAGCGGATCATGCGCACGATCTCGCGGACCGTGAGCACGACATCGACGTCCTGATCCTCGCCGTTGGCATCGCGCATCGTGGGAAGCGCGCACTCGGCCTTCTTGGCGACGCACGGCATGACGGACACGCTGAAGATGTCGTGCGGGTCGCACCCGATCTGGTGGGCGAAGTAGGTCTTAGCGATGGCGCCGAACATCTGCTGAGGCGACTTCGAGGTCGAGACGCAGTCGATGAACTGGGGCCAGCGCGCCTTGACGTGGCGCACCCATCCCGGGCAGCACGACGTGAACATGGGACGGCCGTCGCCGTGTCCGCTGGAGAGGCGCTCGAGGAGCTCGGAGGCCTCCTCCATGATCGTGAGGTCGGCGGCGAAATCGGTGTCGAAGACGTACTCGAAGCCTATGCGGCGCAGGCACGCGGCCAGGCGCTCGACGGTGGCCTCCTCGCGCGTGAGTCCGAGCTGCTCGCCCCAGGCGGTGCGGACGGCGGGCGCGATCTGGATGAGGGTCACCTTGCGGTTGTCGGCGATGGCGGCGAAGGAGCGCTCGGTGTCGTCGCGCTCGCGCAGGGCGCCCGTGGGGCAATGGGTGATGCACTGCCCGCAGAGCACGCAGTCCGTCTCGGTGATGGGCCGCTTGCCGACCGTGCCCACCGCCGTGTGGGCCGCGCGGTTGGTGAGGTCCCACACCCCGATGCCCTGGACCTTCTCGCACACCTGGATGCAGCGCATGCACTTGATGCACTTGTCGTTGTCGCGGATGAGCGGGAAGTCGTTGTCCCACTCCTCGTGCGGAAGGTGCTTCTTATACCTGAGGTAGAAGAGGCCGAGGTCGTTGGAGACCTTCTGGAGCGAGCAGTTGCCCGACCTCACACAGCTCGTGCACTCCGAGCTGTGCTGGGAGAGCAGGAGCTGGACGTTGACGCGACGGGCCTCGCGCGCACGAGGGCTGTTCGTGTGCACGATCATGCCGTCGAGCGCCTGGTTGTTGCACGAGGCCACGAGCTGCTCGCAGCCCTCGACCTCGACGGCGCAGACGCGGCAGCCGCCGACCTCGTTGAGCTCGGCCAGGTGGCACAGCGTCGGGATCTCGATGCCCGCGCTGCGGGCGGCTTCCAAGATGGTGGTGCCCTCGGGCACCTCGACGATGCGGTCGTCGATTGTGAGCTTTACCATTGCCAGGTCCTCCCCCCGCGGAACGCGCCAAAACCGAAGTGATCGCAGCGCAGGCAGCGCGATGCCTCCTGGTGCGCCTCCTCCTCCGTGAGACCTTCCTCGACGAGGTCCCAGTTGCACTTGCGCTCCGCCGCCTCGTGTTCCTTGATCTCGCAGCGGCCGCAGGCGCGCTTGCCCTTGAACTGGACGGGCGGAAGCTCGACGTCAAGGGTGATCTTGTGGTCGAAGCCAAGGTAGTGGTCGATGTTGGCCGCGGCGACCTTGCCGGCGTTGATGGCGCGGATGACCGTTGCCGGGCCGCTCTGGCAATCGCCACCGGAGAACAGGCCGTCGAAGCCGGGGACGGCCTCGCTCTCGTCGGTGACGATGCGGTCGCGGTTGCAGGCGATCCCCATCTCCTCGAAGGGCTTGGAGCCGATGGCCTGACCGATCGCGACGAAGATGCGCTCAGCCTCGATGAGGCGCTCGGGCTCGGCTGCGGCGCGGGGCGCGGGACGGCCCCAGCGCGGCGCGCCGATGATCTGGGGTTGGACCTTGAGTCCGGCCAGGGCGCCGTTCTCGTCGGCCTCGATGGAGATCGGGGCGTTGAGCTCGAGGATCTCGCAGCCCTCGGCCTGGGCTCCCGCGATCTCGGCATCCTGCGCCGTCATGTCGCAGATGCGGCGGCGATACACCACGGTGACCTTCTCGGCCCCGAGGCGGACGCTCGAGCGCGCGACGTCCATGGCCACGTTGCCGCCGCCGATCACGATGACGCGCTGGCCGGTGAGATCGGGCAGGTCATCGTCGCCGATGGCACGCAGCAGCTCGACGGCGCTCTCGACACCCGGGAGATCCTCGCCGGGGAGACCGAGCTTGCGATCCTCGTGGGCACCGATGGCCAGGTAGACGGCATCGTATTCGGCGCGCAGGCGCTCGAGCTCGTCGGCGTCGACGCCATGGTCGCACTCGACCTCGATCCCGCAGCCCAAGATCCAGTCGATCTCGCCCTGGAGGCGCTCGCGCGGCAAGCGGTAGCTCGGGATGCCGTAGCGGAGCATGCCGCCCAGGTGGTGGCGCTCCTCGAAGATCTTGACCTCATGCCCCATGACGGCCAGATAGTAGGCGGCCGAAAGGCCGGCGGGACCGCCGCCGATGATGGCGACGCGCTTGCCCGTGGACTCGGCCATGGCGGGGCGGTAGTCGGACTCCATATGCTCGGTCGCATAGCGCTTGAGGGCGAGGATGTTCATGGGGTCGTCGACCATGCCGCGACGGCAGTGCATCTCGCAGGGATGCTCGCAGACCAGGCCGCAGACGATCGGGAGGGGGTTGTCCTTGCGGATGACCTTGACCGCATCGGTGTAGCGGCCCGCCTCGACGAGCGAGATGTAGCCGGGGATGTCGACGTGGGCGGGGCATCCGGAGACGCAGGGCACCTGCTCGGCGCGATCGAAACCGCATGAACCGTGCTCGATGTGATGCTCGAAATCGTCACGGAAGCCGCGGACCGCCGCGAGGGCCATCCCTCCGGCCTCGTAGCCGATGGCGCAGTCACTCGAAAGGTAGATGGTCTCGGCCGTGCGTTCGATGAGGTGGAGGGTGTGCTCGTCGGCACGGTTCTCCAAGACGTCATCGAGCAGGTCCGCGAGCGCCCGAAGGCCCACGCGGCACGGTGTGCACTTTCCGCAGCTCTGCGTGGCGCAGAGATTGACGAGCGCAGCCGTGAACTCGACGGGGCAGGGCGCCAGCGAGCTCACCGACAAACGACGTTCCAGAGCGTCATGCAGGTCGTCCATGACGGCCTGGGCATGGCTGCGCTCCATCACGTGCAAACGTGCCATGTTGTGTCACCTCTCCAAACAACAGGCGCCCTGGAAGGGCGCTCGGTTCGACCCGCCGCATGGGCGACGGTTGTCCACAACTATGTCACACCTGTCGCCGCCGTGCCGAAGAGCCGACTTGACGGTAGATAAAATGCTGTGTGCGGTAGGAGGGGGCGCCCACACCGAGCGGAACACACCAATCTACGACAATTTGCCGACAAGCTGTCCATCGCCGGCGACGGCCGGCACGGGATGTCGGCCGGCACTTCAAAAGGAAGAGGCCCGGTCTACGCGGGATGTCGGCCCCGCTTCAAAAGGAAAGGGGCCGATCGACGCGGGATGTCGATCGGCGCTTCAGAAAAAGGAAGGGACCCGGCCGACACGGGATCCGGACGAGGCCGCATCCACGCGTCGACCGGGCCTTGCCGATCGCTCCATATGGGTTTCGGGGGCCCGTGGACCCCGGTGACGAGGCGATGCCCCGCCTATCGACGGCGTCCCCCGCGATCGCCGGGGCGCCTGCTCGAGCGCGAGGTCCGAGCGCGGTTGTCGCGGGAATCGCGGTCCTTGCGAGGACCGCCGCGACGGGAGCGGCGATCGGAGGACTCGTCGTAGTTCCTCCAGGTGTCACGAGGATCGCGGGACGTGGAGAGCACGTCCTCGCCGGCAGACCCCGCGTGACGTGCCGCGGGGCGGCCGGCCTTGCGCGACGACCCGGTGGACCTGGAGCCACGGGGGGCCGTCTTGGGCTCGCGCTCGGGACGGCCCTCCTCGGCGCGCACGCGGGTCTTGCCCGCGCGCTTGCGGCGCGAGGGCTTGGCCGTCTCCTCCACGGACTCGTCGCGGCGCGGGCGCCCTCCCTGGGCGCGAGCGGGCGACTCGGACGCGCCGGCCTCGCGCTTGCGGCGCGGGGCCGGCTTGCGCGAAGCGGGCTTCTCGGCCTTGGCGCGGCGGCGCTTCTTGGCCTTCTTGCCAGCCGGCTTGTCCGCAGGGACGCGCTCGGGATCGACATGGGGCGGGTTCAGCCCAAGATCGAGCCCCTCGGGATCATAGAGCTCGGCGGTCTTGCCCATGAGCGCCTCGATGTCGAGGAACTCGTCGAGATCCTGCTCGGTCACGATCGTGAGGGCCCATCCCATCTCGCCGGCGCGCCCCGTGCGGCCGATGCGATGGATGTAGTCCACGGGCTCCTCGGGGACGTCGAAATTGATCACGTAGCTCACGTCGGTGACGTCGATGCCGCGGGCGAGGACGTCGGTGGCCACCAAGACATCGCAGGAGCCCTTGCGGAAGGCCCTGAGGGCTCGCTCGCGCTGAGCCTGGGAGCGGTCGCCATGGATCGCCGCGCACGAGATCCCCGCGCGGACCAGACGGCGGCAGCAGGTGTCCGCGCGACGCTTGGTGCGCGTGAAGACGATGACGCGCTGCGTGCCGCGGCGCTCGAGGATCTTGGTGAGGATGCCGTTTTTGGCCTCGAGCGAGACGGGCAGGAGGTACTGATCGACGGTCTCGGCGGTGGAGGTGGCCGGGGCGATCTCGACGCGGGCGGGGTCGCTCACCAGATCGGTGATGGATCCGACCTCCTTCTCGTCGAGCGTCGCGGAGAAGAGCAGTGTCTGGCGGTCGTCGGGCGTGAGGGCCACGATCTTGCGAACCGCGGGGAGGAAGCCCATATCGAGCATGCGGTCGGCCTCGTCCAAGACGAGGACCTGCACCTCGTCGAGCATGCAGGCGCCCTGCTCGATGAGATCGACCAGGCGGCCGGGAGTCGCCACGAGGATGTCGCAGCCGCGCCTGAGGGCGCTCTTCTGCGGGTTGTAGGAGACGCCGCCGACCACGGTCACGGCGGAGTGGCCGGTGCGCGCCGCGATCTTCTTGCACACGTCGTCGATCTGCTGGGCGAGCTCGCGCGTGGGGGTGATGATCAGCATGCGCGGACCGCATCCGACCGAGAGGCCGCGCCCGCGGGCGGGCTTGACATGCGGCAGGGTGCTCATGGTCGGGAGCAGGAAGGCCGCGGTCTTACCGGTGCCGGTCTGGGCCGCCGCGAGGATGTCGCGCCCCTCGAGGACCTCGGGGATGGCCGCGGCCTGGACGGGCGTGGCCTCCTCGTAGCCCAGATCGTCGATCGCGGCGAGCACGCGCTCGGAAAGGCCCAGGCTATCGAAGCGCACGGCGTTGGACCCGCCCTCTTGGGTCGGGGCGTCCAGGGATTCGTTGGGAGATGAGTTCATGAAGTTGTTCCGTTCCGGCTCGGGGCGTCGGGCATCGCGGGCCCTAGAGCCCGAGCAGTCGCTGTGTCAGTTTATCGCGGGAGACCGCAGGCGGATTCGCCCGGTCGTCAAGATGCGACCGCCAGGGCGAGGGAGCAGGTTCCGCCGAGGGGATAGTATATGGGGTCGCGCGGTCCGGTCGGACATGTGGCCAAAACCAGCATCCAAACCCCATGTTTGCATCTCACACTCTCATATTGACACCCCCCGGGGGTGGGGGTGTATAGTCTGCCCGATGAGGAAAGGAGCCATCATGGCCCACAAGACATTCGATGTGCGCGGGATGACATGCGCGGCCTGCCAGGCACATGTCGATAAGGCCGTCAGCGGGATCGAGGGCGTGGAATGCGTCGCCGTCAACCTGCTCTCGGGATCCATGACGGTCGACTACGACGAGGATCGCGTCGACAGCGACCAGATCTGCGATGCCGTCGATCGGGCGGGGTACTCGGCGAGTCCCGTGCTCGAGGGATCGGCGCAAGCGGGGGCGCCGCGCCGCATGGAATCGCCCACCAAGAAGCTCGAGGCCGCCGCCGATGCGATGAAGGGCCGCCTGGCCGTGTCGCTCGCGTTCCTCATACCGCTGTTCTATATAGGCATGGGCCACATGCTCGGATGGCCCCTGCCCGAGGCGCTGGGGGACCACTCCCGCGCCATGACGCTCGCGCTCACGGAGCTGCTCCTGCTCCTCCCCATCCTGTTCGCCAACCGCTCCTACTTCGAGACCGGCTTCAAGTCCCTCCTCCACCGGGCGCCCACCATGGACACCCTCATCGCCATCGGCGCTGGTGCGAGCGTGGCCTGGTCGGTCTATGCGATGTTCATGATGGCCGACCAGCTGGCGCGCGGGGATGTCCACGGAGCGGCGGAAACCGCCATGGACAACCTCTACTTCGAAGGCGCGGGGACCATCCTCTCCCTGGTCACCGTCGGCAAGTACCTCGAGACCCTCAGCAAGTCCAAGACCGGCGGCGCCATAGAGCGGCTCATGGACCTCGCCCCCAAGACCGCGTGCATCGTCGGGACCGACGGGGACGAGGAGGTCGTCCCCGTCGAGGAGGTGCAGGTCGGGCAGATCGTGCGCGTCAAGCCGGGCGAGGCCATCGCGGTCGATGGAGTCGTCACGCAGGGCTCCTCGTCGGTGGACGAGAGCGCTCTGACCGGCGAGCCCCTGCCCGCGGAGAAGCAGCCCGGCGACACCGTCTCGGCCGCGACCATCAACCGCACAGGATCGTTCGAGTTCCGCGCCACGCGCGTGGGGGCCGACACCAACTTGGCCCGCATCATCCGCCTCGTCGAGGACGCCAACGCCACCAAGGCGCCGATCGCGCGACTCGCCGACAAGGTCGCCGGGGTCTTCGTCCCTGCCGTCCTCGTCATAGCGCTCGTGACCTTCGCGGCCTGGGTCGCCCTGACCGGGGACGCGCATGCGGCCCTGACGGCCGGCGTGGCCGTCGTGGTCATCAGCTGCCCGTGCGCCCTGGGCCTCGCCACGCCCGTGGCCATCATGGTGGGGACGGGCAAAGGCGCCGACATGGGCGTGCTCTTCAAGAGCGCGGAGGCGCTCGAGGTGCTGCGCGACGTCGACGTGGCCGTCTTCGACAAGACCGGGACCATCACGCAGGGCAGGCCCACCGTGACCGACATCATCCCCGCCCCGGGCGGTGATGGTCGCGCGGCCCTGAGCGAGAAGGCGCTCCTCAAGCTCGCCGCCGCCCTCGAGGGCCCGAGTGAGCATCCCCTGGCCGAGGCCATCATGGCGCACGCGGAGGAACGCGGCATCGTCGCCCGCCGCGTCGAGGGCTTCCAAGCCCTGCCTGGGCGTGGCGTCGTCGCATCGGAGGGTGCCAACCGCATCGCCGCGGGCAACCTCCGGCTCATGGAGGAGCTCGGCGTCGAGATCGATCCCGGCCTGGGCGAGCGCCTGTCCCGCGAGGGCAAGACGCCGCTCCACTTCGCCCGTAACGGCGCGTACGTGGGCACCATAGCCGTCGCCGACAAGATCAAACAGGCCAGCCCCGACGTCGTCGCCGCCCTCAAGGACCTGGGCATCGAGGTCGTCATGCTCACGGGCGACAACCGGATCGCCGCCGAAGCCATCGCCCGCCAAGTGGGGATCGAGCGCGTCATCGCCGACGTCCTTCCCGACGGCAAGGAACGCGTCGTCCGCACGCTCCAGGACGAGGGCAGGCGCGTCGCGATGGTGGGCGACGGCATCAACGACTCCCCCGCCCTGGCCCGCGCCGACGTGGGCATGGCGATCGGCACGGGCGCCGACATCGCCAAGGAGGGGGCCGACGTCGTCCTCATGCGCAGCGACCCCATGGATGTCGCCCGCGCCGTGGAGCTCTCCCGCGCGGTGATACGCAACATCAAGCAGGACCTCTTCTGGGCCCTCTTCTACAACTCGCTCGGCATCCCGCTCGCCGCCGGCGCGCTCTACCCCATCCTGGGCCTGCAGCTCTCGCCTATGTTCGGCGCCGCGGCCATGAGCATGTCCTCGCTGTGCGTCGTGGGCAACGCCCTCAGGCTTCGCGGCTTCCATCCAACCCGTTGACCATCGCGCCCGTCCGATAGCGGGCGCCCGTCGAAAGGAACAGACATGCACTACACCATCAAGACCCAAGGCCTCATGTGCGGACATTGCGACGCCTCCGTCGAGTCCGAGCTGCTCAAGGTGGCGGGCGTCACCGATGCCGACGCCGACCACGAGACCCAGACCGTCGAGGTCGAGGCCGATCGCCCCGGCATGGAGGAGGAGCTCGCCGCCGCCGTCCATGCGGCCGGCGACACGTTCTCGGCCCTCTCCGTCGTCGCCCAGTAGGACGATCGCCATGATGGCAGACCACGAGCGGGTGACCCGTCTCCTCAAGACGGCGCGCGGCCAGATCGACGGCATCCTCAGGATGGTCGAGGAGGATCGCTACTGCATCGATATCTCGACGCAGCTCATGGCGACCGAGTCGCTCCTCGCCCGCATCAACGCCGACGTCCTCAAGGCCCATATCGAGCACTGCGTCTGCGCCGCCATCGATTCGGGCACCCCCGAGGAGCGCGACGGGAAGCTCTCCGAGATCGAGCGCGTGATCGACAAGCTCGCGCGCTGAGGACCAGACGATTCTTTGCATTCACGGCCCCATGGGGCTCCGAAAGGCGTAGCATCGGATACAATCGACGAACCGACGACCACGAAGGAGCCCCCATGCAAGACTTTATGAAAGGCCGCTATGGCGTTGACGACCTCACGATCGCCCTGGGTGGCATCGGCATGGTCCTCGCGCTCATCGGAACCCTTGCGAAGCTCGGCCTCCTCTCCTGGATCGCGCTCGCCGCGGTGTTGGTCGCGCTCGCCCGCGCGTTCTCGACAAACATCCCCGCCCGCCAGGCGGAGAACATCTCATACCTCAAGCTCGTCGCCAAGATGCCGGTCGTCGGCCAGCATTTCGGCGCCGTCCTGCGCGAGCGCGAGCGCGGCACCTCCGCGTCCACCCGTGTCCAAAGGCCCGGCAGGACCGATGTCGACCGCGCCAAGCGGACCGCGGAGCGCATGTGGCGCGAGCGCAAGACCTCGCTGTTCTTCCGCTGCAAGACCTGCGGCACCATCCTGTCCGTCCCCCGCGGCAAAGGCAAGCTGAGGGTGACCTGCCCCAAGTGCGGCACCAAAGTCGAGAAGCAGTCCTAGCCTCAAGTCCTCAGGACGAGACGGCCTTGAGCGACCGGCGATAGCGCCCGTCGACCCCAAGGACATCGTGCATGAGCCTCAGGAAGAACCCCGCCTCCCTAAGTTCGGGGCGAAGGTCCGCATCCTCTGGATGGAACTCCCCCGGCCCATCCACCGCCGTGGTGGCAGCCGGGGCGCGATCGTAGAGGCACATCTGCCCCACAACCGCCCATTCATCCCCCACCTTGGCGATCCGCTGCGCGATCGTCCCGCACCCCCATTCCGGCTTCTCACACAGATGCGGATCGATGACGTCGTAGCGGAGGTCGGTCCTCACATCCCTGAGCGCCGCGACCCCGCGCTCCAGATCCTTGTCGAGGATGGCGAAGCGCGAGAAGAACTGCGTGCGCTCGACATCGCGCAGACGCTCCAGCGCCTCCTCCCCCACCCCCTCGGGCGGATTGTCGATATAGAGCTGCAGCGGCGTTCTCCCCTCGCGCATCTCGCATTCGAAGAGGATCCACTCGGTGAAGGCCATGTTGTTGAGCTCGAGGATCAGGGGCTCCATCCACGCCCCCTCCCGTGCGACCGGCTTCACGATCCCCTCGTATATCTCGAAGGTCCACTCCAAAAACGATTCCTTTCGGAGCCCCCAATAGCGCGCGAACGCCTCGATATCGCGCTCGACCTGATGATGAACGGCCATCTCGCCCTCCCTCGATCGGACATCCCGTCCCGATCAAGGTTAGGGGCTCCCAAGGGAGGGACGGGGCTGTTTTGGCCAAAACCCCACGTGGCCCCAACACATCTCGAAGGCATGCCGACAGGGGGCTATCCCCGATCATCGCCCCTTCGAACAACTGCTGGCAGCGGGTCCATCAGATGGCACGCTCCCGATGCGGGACGCGGCGCGCGCACCATATCTCCAGACACCCCGCAGACGCCGCACCCCGCCTTTGGGCCTGATGGGGTCCTCCCCTCTCGGTGCGGACCAGGGGCGCGCCCCATCCCCGCAAGCGCGCCCGCGACAAGAAGAAGGCCCGGATGGGGAACCATCCGGGCCTTGCTGGCCTCAATTTGGGATCGGGCTACTCCTCGACGAGCTCGAACTGATCGGGACCGACGCCGCACACCGGGCAGACGTAATCCTCGGGGAGCTCGGGGGTGTCGACCTCGACCTCGTAGCCACAGACGACGCAAACGAACTTGTAGGTCTTCTCGTCGCTCATCGCGAACCTTCCTTTCAACGGCGAACCTGCTGTAGTGAGAGTATTTCCATCTCAGGGAAATGCATACCGAGAATGGGGGACTTCTCCTCCCTGCCCAATATGATACTACTTAAATATCATCTTAGCAAGGGGCTCACGCCTGATACGAGGATGCCTTGGGCGGGGTCTTGCCCTTCAGCGTACTGTGGTAGTAGGCGTAGGTGAGCGGCGGCTCGTCGGAGAGGCGCTCGGACTCGACCACATCGCCCACGAACAGAAGGTGCGTGCCCACATCGACTGTTTCGGCCACCTTGCACGAGAACAGGGCGCAGGCATGCTCGGGCGAGTAGGGGCAGCCGACCGCGGACTCGCGGGTCTCGTACTTCTCGAACTTGTCATAGGTGTCGCTCGAGCGGAAACCGAAGTTACCGATATAGGGCATGTCGGCGGTCTGGTCGATGGCAGTCACGGTGAAGACGCCCGACTCGGAGATGACGCCCGTGGTGACGTTGTCCTTGTGCACGGCGACCATGATGCGCGTCGGCTCGGCGGTGACCTGCGTGGCCGTGTTGATCACGCACCCCGCGCGGCGATCTCCCGCCGCCGATGACACGACGTACAGCCCGTAGCTCATGGAGAATAGTGCGGTGTTGTCCATTGGTCGAACCCCTTTCCAGGTCAGCGATTGCGCATCTTGAGAGCGCGATCGATTTCACGTTGGATGTCGCGCTTGGCCATGTCCTCGCGCTTATCGTAGAGCTTCTTGCCGCGACCCAGTCCCAAAAGCAGCTTGACCCGGCCGTTATCGTCGAAATACAGCTCGAGCGGGACGAGGGCGAAACCGCGGTTGCGCAGCTTGCCATCGAGGTAGTCGATCTCCTTGCGATGCAGGAGCAGCTTGCGACGGCGATCCGGATCGCGGTTGAAGATGGTCCCGTGCGAATAGGGGTGGATGTGCACGCCGATCAGCCAGCACTCCCGGTTCCTGATGAGCGCGAAGGTGTCGGTGATCTGGCAGGCGCGCTCGCGCAGGCTGCGCACCTCGGTGCCGGAGAGCACGAGCCCGCACTCGAAGGTCTCGTCGATGAAGTACTCGTGATGGGCCGAGCGGTTCTTGGCGATGAGCTTGCGCTTCCTCTCGGAGGGCATGGTCACTCACCCGCCGATCCGGGCTCGGTCCCAGATCCCTCCGCTGCCTCCTTGTCGGCGGCGAGCTCGGCATCCGATTCGTGGATGAGCTTGAGGAGGGCCTTGGCGGCATCCTGCCCCACGAGGTTGTGGGCGCGGATGGTGAAGTCGGTCGCGGCCTGCGAATCGCCGTCGCGGGCGGCGTCGGTCGCGCACATCAGCAGGCAAATGGCTATCTCGGCGTTGGGGGTCGTGGGGATGCCCTCGAGGGAGAGCTCGCCCATCACGTGGTCGTCGGATTCCTCCGCCACCTCCGGATGCTCGCCCATGAGGCGGTTGGCCAGGCGCGAGACGCGCGGATCGGTCGGGGCGAGGGCGAGGGCCAGGCGAGAGCAGCCGGAGGCCGCCGTCGGACGATCCTCATCGAGGAAGAACTGGCCCAGGTTGGCGTAGGCGCGGGCAGCCGAGAGACTGTCCGATGCGCGCTCGATCACCGAGTAGCTGAGGCTCGCCCACTCCTGCCTGTCCTCGAGCGCACGGAAGATCTCGGCGAGGTCGAGGCGGTAATTGCAGTTCATGGGATTCCACCGCACGGCCTGCATGAGGGCGTCGCGGGCCAAAAGCCACTCCTGCTCTCGGATATAGGCGAAGGCCAGGGCGGCATAGAGGCGATCGAGCGGGGCCGGCATCTGGACGAGCTCGCGGGGATCGTTCTCGACGCGACGGTACGCCAGGCGCTCGAAGGCGTCGTTGAAGCTGAACCATTGCGTGCGCTCGGTGTCCGCGCACTCGCGCTCGACATGCTCCTCGACCATCTCGGTGAGCCTCTTGAGCAGCGGCAGAGCGGTCGCTATGTCGCCGGACGCCAGGAAGTTCTCGGCGTACTCGATATCATGGGTGTCGATCGGTAGGTCCATGGTTCCTCCTCGGATCATTCGGTCATCAGTGTAGCGCACGGGGTGAATGGACGAGCGCGAGATCGAGATGGCCGCGCAAGATGTTGACGCCGGCGATCTGGACGACGACGCGATCGCCGAGCTCGATCACCGTACCCGACGACTCGCCGGTCACCGTGAGCGAGCGCTCGTCGAGCTCCCACCATTCCTCGCCGAGGCCCTTCATGCGCACGAGCCCCTCGGCGCCGGTGTCGTCGAGCCTCACGAACACCCCCATCTGGTCGACCCACGACACGCTCCCCGCGCATCGCTCGCCGATGCGCCCGGCGTAGTACTGGGCGACCTTGACCTTCTGCGTCGCATGGGCCGCCGCGTCGGCGATGCGCTCCCGCTCGCTCGCATGGCGGCAGAGCTGGGGGGCGAGGGCGTCGAGGGCGTCCTTGCCCTGACCGACGAGGTCCTCCCTGCGCTCGAGCGCGGCGCGGCGGCCCAGGGCCTCGCGCGCGAGCGACATCTTGAGCGTGCGGTGGACCATGAGGTCGGGATAGCGGCGGATGGGGCTCGTGAAGTGGCAGTACGCCGGCGCCCCGAGGGCGTAGTGCCCCTCGTTGCGCGACTTGTAGACGGCGCGCTGCATGGCGCGGAGCAGCAACGCGTTGGCGAGCGCCTCGAAGGGCGAGCCGCTCACCGCCTCGACGGCGCGCTCGATGGCATGGGGATCCCCCGCCTCGATGGCGGGGACCTCGTCCCATCCGAGCGACCCCATCTCCGCCAGGACGCGCGCGGCGGCGGCGAGGTTGTCGGAGGAGGGGGGCTCATGGACGCGGAACGCCGTCTGGGCCCCCTCATCGGCCAGACGCTCCGCGACGCACTCGTTGGCGAGCAGCATGGCCTCCTCCACCAGCGATGTCGCGGGGGTCCTCTGGCGGCTCACGAGCTCGATCGGCACGCCATCCCCATCGAGGAGGGCATGGACCTCGGCGGTCTCGAAATCGATCGAGCCCCGGGCATGGCGCAGCGCGATCCGCGCACGGGCGAGGGCGTCGGCGTCGCGCAGGAAGGCGACGAGGTCGACGCCGAGGGACCGGGCCCGATCACGGGCCTTTCCCGCACGCGCCACCGCGGACCCGTCCTCGCCTGAGGGGGCGAGCAGCTCGTCGACGGCGGCGTAATCGAGGCGCAGGCGCGAGTGGATCACGCTCGGATACATCTGGCTCGAAAGCACCTCGCCGCGCGGACCCAGCTCGATATCGACGGTCATCGCGAGCCGGTCCTGGTCGGGGACGAGCGAGCAGAGGTCGCACGAGAGCCGCTCGGGCAGCATGGGGAGGACGCGATCGGCTAGGTAGACGGAGGTCGAGCGACGACGGGCCTCCAGATCGAGGGTGGAGCCCCACCGCACGTAGCGCGAGACGTCGGCGATGTGGACGCCGAGCCTCCAGCCGCCCTCCTCGGTGCGCTCGATGCTGAGCGCGTCATCGAAATCGCGCGCGTCCTGGGGATCGATCGTGAGCAGGAACCGATCGCGGATGTCACGCCGCAGCGGATCGCAGAGCGCCCCGTCGAGGTCGAGGTCGAGCGCGGCCGCCTCCTCGAGGGCGCGCTGCGCGTAGCCGTCGTGCAGATCGAAGCGAGCCATGACGCACTGGATGCCCAGATCGGGGGCATCGGCGTCGCCGATCCTGCGATCCACGGTGACGACGCCGGACTCGTGGCGGGTCGGATAGGTGATGATGCGCGCCGAGACGATGTCGCCGGGCCGCACGCCATGGCGCGCTGGGGAGTCGTCTGTGGGCAGCACGAAGAAATCCTGCTTGATCCGATCGTCGAGCGGGCGGATGACGCCCAGGGGGCCGGTCTGCTCGAACGTGCCCACCAGCGACGTGACGGCATGCTCTATGACGCTCTCCACGACAGCCCTGCGCTCGCCGCGTGGACCCCGTCTCACGCTCGCATAGACCTTGTCGCCGTTCATGGCGTCGCGCAGGCTCGATGTGGAGAGGCGGTAGGATCCCTCGGCGGTCTCGACGAAGCCCGCGTGACCGGTGATGCGGACCTGCCCCACCAACCCGGGGGAGCGGCGGGGCCTCATGGGACCCCGTCGGTTGCTTGCATGGCGTTTACGACCCATGGATTCCTTTCCGCGAGGCACCGCGCGGGCGGGGCGCCTCGATGTCGATGTCCCTTCGCCTTATCCCTTGTACCCCAGGAGGCCGGAAACGAGAAGGGCCCCGGAGGCCCCGGGGAGCGACTTCGGGGCCACGCGGGCGCCGATGCTCCCCGGGGCCCTCCG
>JAXDWR010000047.1:0-25206 GCA_034088265.1 Collinsella sp.
GATGTCGAGGATGGCCAGGTCGAACTCGTTGGCCAAGATCTCGCGGGCAGCCTCGGCACCCGTGTAGGCGAGCGTCACCTGGTAGCCCTCTTTGCGCAGATAGATGCCGACCAGATCGGTGATCGCCCTCTCGTCGTCGACGACGAGTATGCGTGTCTCCATAGCGGGACCTCCTCAGATGTCGCCCAGGCTCCCCAGCATGATGCCCCTCGCCCCATTATGCGTCATCCTCGCACTCAATGCGCGACATTCATGTATGACGGACATGCGGGCGAGTGGGCCCTGAGCCGCTATACTCGGAGGGACGGCTCTTTTTTTCCCGATCGTGAAGGCAGGATCCATGCTCTCGTCCCGGCACCCCTGGGCGCGCGCCGCGGCAGCGTGCGCCCTCATCGCCCTCCTCTCCTCCCCGCTCCCCGCAGCAGCGGAGGTCCGCGACACCGACATCATATGCGGGGTGCCGAACACCGAGGTCGAGCGAGCAACCAACGACCGCCCCGACATCCAGGCCCAAGAGGCCATCGTGGTGGACGACGAGGGCACCGTCCTCTTTGAGCGCGATGCCGACAAGCCCGTCAAGATCGCCTCGGTCACCAAGGTGATGACCGCCATCGTGGCGCTCGAGAACAGCGACCCCAATGCCACGATAACCGTCGACCATCGCGCCGCGACCGTCGGCCAATCCTCCGCCGACCTCAAGGAGGGCGATGTCCTCACCATGGAGGAAGCCCTGCGGGCGCTCATGATCCCCTCCGGCAACGATGCCGCCATGGCCATCGCCTCCTCGGTCGGGGCGATGATCGACCCTGAGAGCGACGACCCCTACGGCGTCTTCATCGACGCCATGAATAAGAAGGCCCAGGAGCTCGGCATGGCGAACTCCGTATTCTCGAATCCCCATGGCCTTGACTTCGACGGATGGGAGGGCGACTTCCACTCGACCGCGCGCGACGTGGCCACGATGTTCGCGTACGCGATGAAGAACGAGTCGTTCCGAGCGCTCACATCCAGCCCCGACAACCAGATCACCGTCACCGGGGCCGACGGCACCGAGCGCACGATCGACATGATCGAGCGCAACACCATCCTGGGGCAGCACGGCAACATAGGGGGCAAGACGGGCGGGACCTATGAGGCCCTCCAGTGCTTCGTCGGCGCCTTCTCGCGCGAGCCGGGCGGGGAGATCTACACCGTCACCCTGGGCAGCGATGGGGACGAGCAGCGCTGGGAGGACACGCTGGCGCTCGCCAACTGGTACTACGATCACGTCATCAGCTACCCCATCGGGACGAGCGAGCGCACCTGCCCCGACGGAAGCCCCCTCATCGCGCGCGTGCCTCATGCTGATTGGACGGACAAGGGCGTCGACGTCACCCTCAAGGACCCGGGACAGACCGTCGAGGTGTTCTCGCTCTCCGGCGACCTCGTGGCGGATCTGGCGCTATCCCCGCTTGGGGGCACGGTCGCCAAGGGCGATGCCGCGGGCGAGCTCGTCATCGCGCAGAACGGCGAGGAGATCGCGACCGCCGAGCTCGTCGCAGCCGAGAACCAGGCGGCACCCAGTGGGATCGACTGGCTGCTCGTGCAGTTCGACCGCCTCGTCCGCTTCCTGACCGGACAGCCCGGCTCCGCCGAGCAGCGCGTCTTCGTGGATACGGTGGATCCGCTCGAACTCGACGCCGTCTAGGCCATCGGGCGAGCGATCAGCGGTGGCTCTTCGCCCGCTTCTTCTTGGCGCGGCGCTTCTCGGCCCGCCTGTCGGCCGCGGCCCGCGCCATGGCGCGCTGATCCGCGTACTTCTCGTCGGTCAGCACCTTGGCCTGATGCCTTGAGGCGAACCAGACCGGTACGGCCACGATGAACAGCAGGGAGCACGCCCACCGACCACCATAGAACAGGGCCTCGACACCCATGCGACCGCCCACGATCGACAGCAGATACGAGATGGCCGCCACCGCGACGATGGCGATGAAGACGCGCGTCAGCGGCAGCGAGAAATGGATGTCATGGTCGATATGGGGTCCACCCTGAGCGGCCACGCGGCGCTCGCGAAGGATCTCGGCGGTCGTCTTGTCCTGTTCCCGCGCCTCCGTTGGGACCTCACCCTCACCGGACTCGAGCTCCCTCTGATCGTCCTGCATGCCGTCTCCCTTCTCGGAACGCCCGCGTCCCTTGTCGTCGTGATTCACCGCACCCCACCGCCAAACAGCCGCGTCGACGTGCACCAGGCGGCGCGGGCGATATCGATCGGATCCTCGCCCGTCCTCTCGGCTCGGTCGCGCAGCAGCGCGTCGACGGTCCATGTGATCATCGCGGGCTCGCACTCCACCCCACGCAGGGGTTCCGGAGCCATGTAGGGGCAATCGGTCTCGAAGATCAACTGGTCGAGGGGGCATGCCGCGAAGGCCTCGCGGACGCCGTCGTTTCGCTTGAACGTGGCAGCGCCGCCAAACGCGATCAGGCAGCCCATCTCCACGAAGCGCTCCATGGTCGCGCGATCCTCGCCAAAGCAGTGGAGGACGCACCCCGCCGCAGGGACGCCGATCCGCTCGAGCGAGCGCAGGGCATCCCTGTGGGCGAGGCGGCGATCGTCCCCGTTGTCGTTGCGGATGTGAAGCTCGACGGGAAGATCCCGCTCAATCGCCACGGCGAGCTGGCGTTCCATGACCTCGATCTGCAGCTCGTGCGGGGCGCTCTCGTAGTCGTAATCGGCATCGAGATGATAATCGAGGCCGATCTCCCCCACACCCGAGCACAGGGGATCATCGAGCGCGCCGACGACCTGCGCATGGACCTCGTCGTTGTAGTCATAGGCGCCGTAGGGGTGCACACCGGAGAGATAGCCGATCCCATCGAGCAGGGACAGCGGGCCATGCGAGTCATCGGACTCGGGCGCGCCGGAGGCGGCGCGGGACTCCAAGAGGCCGCGAGCCTCCTCGATCCAGCCGCCCAGGCGCTCATGGTACTCGAACCACGTGCACGCATCGGCGACCGGATCCCAGATCGTGGTCATCTGCCCCACACCCGCAAGGGCGGCACGGGCGATGACCCAGGCGGGATCCTTTCCCCTGAAGCTCATGAGATGGGCATGGGTGTCCGCGATAGGGATCAGGGGGACGGGCGGCTCATAGCTCTTGGTCCTCTTTCTGAAGACGAGGTCGAGATGATGGTCGGTGAGATCCATATCCTCATGCCTCCCTGTTCTCGAGCGCAGCCGTGAGATGGATGAAGTCCTCGACCAAGAGCACCTCGGCACGGGATGTCGGGGCGATGCCGCAAGCGGCGAAGGCGGCGTCGAGCGCGTCCTTATCGAAGCCCGTCGAGGACATGGAGTTGCGGATGGTCTTGCGACGCTGGGCGAAGGCCGCGTCGATGACGCGCGCGACCGCCTCGCGCGACGGGGCGCCGGGCCCCGACAGAAGCGAGGGGATCCCCGCACCGCCCGAGGGCCAGCGATCGATGCGCACCACCGCGGAATCCACATGGGGGGCGGGCATGAAGCAGCGGGGAGGCACCTCGAAGCGACCGGTCACGTGTCCATGAAGCCCGAGCTTGGCCGTATAGGCCCCGAAGGCCTTGGTTCCCGGCACCGCCCCGATGCGGTCGGCCACCTCTTTCTGGACCATGACCACGGCGGCGTCGAGCGAGGGCATGTCTTGGAAGAACGACAGGATGATCGTGGCGGCGACGTTGTAGGGAAGGTTCGCGACAAGGATCGTGGGCTCTCCCCCGGATGCCCGCACGATCTCGGGATACGGCACCTTCAGGGCGTCGCCCATGATGTACGAGAAGTTGTCGTGGACATGCCCATGGGCGCGGAGAACGGGCTCGAGCTCGGAATCCATCTCGATGGACGTGACCCTCGCGGCCTCTTGGAGCAGCGCGAGCGTGAGCGTCCCGATACCGGGACCCACCTCGAGGACGCACTCGTCACCACGAAGCGATGCGAGCGACATGATGCGCTCGATCACATGGTTGTCGATGAGGAAGTTCTGCCCCAGGCGATGCTTGGTGGCAAGGCCGTGGGCCTCGAGCAACGCGCGCGTCGCGGAGGGATTGGCCAGAGGGGAGATGGTCATGGGGTCCTCGTTCGATCAAAGACGGCTCCCCCAGGGCGATAACGCCTTGGGAGGGCCGAACCGATGCACATGGAGCGCGCCCCGGGGATGACGGGGCGCGACAACGGGATCACGCCAGGCGCGGGAACAGGGCGTCGCCCTTCTCGACCGGCAGACCGGCTGCCAGGAGGCCCCAGGCGCATGCGGATGCGAGGTCGTCCGTGCCGGCCTCGGAAGCGCACCCGATCCGACGAAGCGCCTCGGCGCTGGTGGAGGGCATGAGCGGCATGAGGAGATGCGCGGAGATGCGGATGGCCTCGAGCAGGTTCCAGATCACGTTCGCGAGCTCCTCGGCGCGGGCCGGATCCTTGGCGAGCGTCCAGGGCTCGGAATCCTCGATGTAGTGGTTGGCGGCATGGATGAGGTCCATGACCTCCTTCGCGGCGTCACCATATGCGAACGCGGCCATCTTGTCGTGATAGCGCTCGAAGATGCCCTCGGCGATGCGCGCGAGCGGGTTCTGCCCCGCGTCGGTGTGCTCGGGCGTGAGGCCGTCGAAGTACTTGATGCACATGTTGGTGGAGCGGGAGATGAGGTTGCCCCAGCTGTTGGCAAGATCGGCGTTGTAGACCTGCTCCATGCGACCGAAGCTGATGGCACCGTCGGTGCCGGGCGTCACGTCGGTCATGAAGTAGTAGCGATACCCCTCCACACCGAGCTTGTCGATGACCTCGCGCGGCGCGATGGCGTTGCCGCGGGACTTGGACATCTTCTCGGCCTTGCCGGTCTCCTCGTTGCGGACAGTCAGGAAACCGTGGGCGAATACGTGCTCGGGAAGGGCCTCGCCGAGCGCCATGAGCATCGCGGGCCAGATGACGCAATGGAAGCGGATGATATCCTTGCCGACGATATGGGTCTGGGCAGGCCAGCGATACGCCAGCTCGGCGGCGGCCTCCTCGCCCTCGGCGCCATAGCCGACGGCGGTCAGGTAATTGGTGAGCGCGTCGAACCACACGTAGGTCACGTGGCCCTCGTCGATGGGGACGGAGATGCCCCAATCGAAGGTGGTGCGCGAGACGGAGAGGTCCTGCAGGCCGCCCTCGACGAAGCTCCGCACCTCGTTCATGCGGAAATCGGGCTGGACGAAGTCCGGGTGCTCGTCATAGAGGGCGAGCAGCTTGTCTTGGAACGCCGAGAGCTTGAAGAACCAGCTCTCCTCCTTGATACGCTCGAGGGGGCGGTCGCAGTCCGGGCAAAGGTGCTCGCCCTTGGTGCCGCGGGCCTCATCGGCCTTCTCGACCTGCGTCTCGGTGAAATAGGTCTCGTCCGGAACGCAGTACCAGCCATCGTAGCTGCCCTTGTAGATGTAGCCGGACTCCTCCATGCGCTCCCACAGGTACTGGACCGCGCGGTGCTGGCGGTCCTCGGTGGTGCGGATGAAGTCATCGTTGGAGATCTCGAGCTCGCTCCACAGGGCCTCGAACAGGGGCGCCTGGGAGTCGCACCACTGCTGCGGGGTCATGCCGTGCTTCTCGGCGGCCTCGGAGACCTTCTGGCCGTGCTCATCCATGCCGGTGAGGAACTTGACGCTGTATCCGCAGGAGCGACGGAACCTCGCCTGGACGTCGGCGATGATGGTCGAGTACGCCGTCCCCAGATGGGGGGCGGCGTTCACGTAGTAGATCGGCGTGGTGATGTAATAGGACGGCTTCGTGTCCATGACGCGCTGCTTCCTTCCTGTCAAAAACATGCATATGGATTTGTATTCTAGCGCAAAGCGAGGTCGGCGAGGAGAGCCGCGATCGCCCTCCCGAGACGGGTCAGCACCCGCCCTGGACCTCTAAGATCCGCTCGTAGACCTCGCGCTTCTTGAGCGAGTGGCGCTGCGCGAGCCGCTTCGCCATCGCGGAGACGGCCTCCCCCTGGGCAAGGGCCTCCTCGATGTCGCGGCGGAGGGCCGCCTCGCGGTCCCCCTGCACGTCAACCTCAAGGGCCATGGGAAGGGTGGACTCACCCTCATCGGGGGGCGCGACGACGATGACCATCTCCCCGCGCATGTCACCGCGCTCGAGGACCATCCGGTGAAGATCGGGCGCCGGCGCGCGCAGCACCTCCTCGTGCAGCTTGGTGAGCTCGCGGCAAAGCGCCACGACGCGTGCGGGGAACACCTCGGCCAGGGCCGCCAACGAGGCCTCCGCGCGATGCGGGGACTCATAGAACACCAGGGCGCCGGGAACGAACGCGAGCTGACGCAGACGCCGCACGCGCTCCCCGTGCTTGCGCGGCAAAAAGCCTCCAAAGAAGAAGTTGTCACAGGAGATGCCACTCGAGACCAAGGCGGTCACGCAGGCGGAGGGACCGGGGATGACCTCGACGTCGACGCCCGCATCGCGCGCGGCGTCGACGAGCGCCTGACCGGGGTCGGACACGCTCGGCATCCCCGCATCCGCGGCGAAGGCGATCGTCTCGCCGGCCAAGAGGCGATCGACGATCTGGGGGGCGCGATCCGCGATGACGTTCTCGTCGCAGCGAATGAGCGGCTTCGAGATCCCCAGGTGAGCCATGAGCTTGGAGGTGACTCGGGTGTCCTCGCAGCACACCGCATCCGCCGACTCGAATGCCGAGGCCGCGCGCGGCGTCAGATCCCCCAGGTTGCCGATCGGCGTTCCCACGATGTAGAGGCGCCCGGATCGGGTCGGCCCCATCTGCCCACTCGCCATGGCGCTACTCGATCATGGCGCGCTCGAGCGTGCCAAGCGCGATGCGAGCGTCCCATGCGGCGATGCGCTTCTCCGTCTTCCAGGTCTGGAAGAACCATCCGCGCGTGTCGGCGAACGAGGCCAGCTGATTTGAGATGAAGACGCGCTCGTAGGCGGCACGACCCTCGGGCGTCACCGATGAGCGCGACATCACGGCGGCGCCGGACCACTCGCCGACGATCACCGGGAACCCGGCGCCGGCGGCCTCCCTGATGAGCCTCTTGTTGCGCGAGATGGCCGCGGGCAGCCCACGTGGGGAGGTGATGTCCTGGGCGAACTCGTCGCGGTAGTGATACAGATGGAGGTCCATGATCACGTTCTCGTAACGAACCGCGCTCATGAAACGCTTCCAGGCGCCAGGATACCCGGAAGCGGAGAACACCACGGCCTTGTCCACGGGCATATGCCTGCGGACGACCTCGTAGGCGTCGCGGTAGTAATTGCGAAGGTAGTGCGCGGGGATGCCGTCGGACATCGTGAAGATGTTCTTGCGCACGCTCATGACGGGGCTGTCGAGCAGCTCGATGCCGAACAGGCTCTCGGCGGAGCCGTAGCGCGCGGCCAGGCGGTCGAGAACGTCGAGCGCCACGGCCCGGCCGTTTGCCGACGAGTGCCAATCGACCGTGGATGCGGGCGTGGTGGAGGACTCGTTGGAGTCTCCCTGTCCGCCCGGGACGGTCGCGAGGTCGATCAGGACGGAGATGCCGTACTTCGCTCCCCATTCCATGGCACGGTCGACATAGTCCACGGCGGGGATGTAGGACTCCACCTCGTTTTGCGACCCGAAGACATACCAGGGCACAGGCAGGCGGACGGCGTTGAGGCCGACCTGCGACATCCGATGGAAGTCGGCCTCGCTCACGAAGGTCTCGTAGTGCTGGCGCAGGCGCTCGTTATACACCGCAGCTCCCAGAACCCTCTGGAGCTCGGCGTCATTGGACGCACCGGTCGCCGTGAACAGGGACGGGGTGACCCATGGCTCGGGGATGAACCAACCCGAGAGATTGACGCCACGCACTCGCTCGTTCATATCTGCCTCCGTAGACGAATATCCGCTCCGTCCGAGTATACCCGTCGGTGGGGACGGAGACGTCCGCAGGGCGAGGGCACCCCGGAAGCACAGAGGGCCACCAAGGCGCCGAGGTAAAGAAAAAACCTCCCAGAGGTGGGAGGTTCTTGGATTCGAGGGTGGCCAGAGGGGGAGTCGAACCCTCGACACGCGGATTTTCAGTCCGCTGCTCTACCAACTGAGCTATCTGGCCGTTATGTTCGCTGCGCGAATGACAGCTCGATTACTATACCAAATCATACAGATGCGTCAAGCGAGAATTTCATTTTTGTCGCCCGGACTCCGGCTCCGAATCAGCGCGGGCGGACGGGACCGACTCGCCCGCTCCAGAACCGCCCACGCCTCACCGTTTGACAGCACCCTGAAGGGGGCGACCGCCTCCCTGACCTCGATGACTGCGCCCGACTTGTCGATGAATGCGATATCCAGCTCGAAGCGCATCCACCAGGTATGGACCGAGCGACAGCCCGGGAAGGCCATGACGGTCGTATCCAGGCCAAGATGCGCAGGCGACCTGAAGGCAAGGCCGAGAAGCCGCTCGGTGAAGCCCCTTGCGACGCGGACGTCGCCAACATCCCAACCAAGGGCATCCAGGGCCCGGAGGATGGGCACGGAATCGTCCCGATTCACACCACCACCCCCGGCCGCCAGGGATCGACCACGACATCACGCACGTGCTCAAGCATGAGCGGAGCGCCGAGATCGATCCCCGCCATCGAGAACCTTGTGGGCCACACCTCATAGCGCATCGTGCACCGATAGGTCACCAACGAGCCGGAGAGCGACAGGAGCGGCCCTTCAGCCCCCGTGGCACTCGAGCCATGGACATCCACCTTGACCGAGATCGCTCCCCCTCCCATGGCGCGGGCGAGCTCTTCCTCAACAGCCTGGGACGCAGACGACGCCTCCCCCTCTGGGGACACGCCTTTCGCGAGCACGATATCCGGGGCCACGCGATCGAAGCGAGCTGCAGCGGATACGAAGCGCATCAAGTTGAAGGAGATCAGCGCGAGAACGACCATCACGGGGATGACGATCGCCGCCTCGACCGTCGCCTGCGCACGATCCCCCACCGCAAAGAACGTCGAAAAGCCCCCGCGCGTCCTCATGGCCCTCCCTCCCAAGCGCGCGTCACATCGCGCAGGCGGATCGTCAAGGGTATCGAGCGGCCAGGCCCGAGCGGGATCTCCACGATCGTGAACTCCATGGAGGCGATGGCCTCCTCCACCTCGTATCCGACGGCCTCGAGCAGGGCGCCCGGATCCGTCGTCCCGATCTCGAGCGACCTGATCCTCGCCTGGACGTCGGCGAGGCCGGGAAGATCAGAGCGCGCTATGACCTGGGCGCTATCGGCCAAGACGGGCTTGTGCAGGGAGAGATCGACGGGCTCGATGCCAAGGCCCCGAACCGCCCCGTCCACGCGCTCATCCAACCATGCCCCCAAAGGGGTCGCGCCAAGCGCCCCCAGGCCACCGACGAGATCATCCAACAGCTCATCCAAACCATCGGAGACGTCCCCATACGCCATCAGCAGCTTTCCCCACAGCCCCATGACATCGTCCATCAACCCCACGGCCCCTCCTCCCGATCTCTCGCGAAGCGACGAGAGGAAACCGCTGAGCACGTTGTTCTCGCGAGTCGCCCCGTCGCGGGCGAGGACGGCGGCAGACACCGCGCCGCGCTCGACCACCTCCGGGGTCGGAGCGAAGCGGCTCATCTGCACTCCCTCCAAGCTTCCCGAGGCGACCAGGGCGACGCATCCAAAGCGCCCGGGCGGGGCGATGCGCGGACGCGCGCACGACAGCTGTGACAAGGCGTCCTCGAATGCGTCCCCCGCCCGGTCGACAGGGCCCCGAGCCGCCCGCTCCAACTCGAGCTCCTCGGAGCGGGTCCGCGCATACTCCCCCAACGCCAAGGTGAACGCGCGGAGATGATACTCGAACCCGTTGTCGATCGAGGTCGATGCAGCGGGCACCTTGCCCATATCCCCCACGCTCATGTGGCACACGCGGCACTCGCGCACCGCCCCTTCCTCGATCGAGGAGAGGGAGGCCATCGCGCCCTGAGACCCCTGGGCCCCGGGGCATGATGGATCGAAGTGCAGCGTCGGCCCATCGGCCTCGACGGATGTCGGCCAAACGGCATCGGTGAAGAGCCGCGTCTCCATGACCTCCGCCTTATTCCTTGGGAGCAGGGGGACGTCGCACACAACCTCCCCATCGACCTCGCGATATAATGCCCTCTCAAACTCCTCGCAGGCATATGTGTAGAAGGCGAGGCGGGCGGCGGCGTCAACGCGCGACTCGACGTCCCCTCCCTGCGGGGCTTCATGGTCGCGGCGCCACCGGTAATACACCCGCGTCCGCTCCAAGGCGACCTGTGGATCCCAAGTCAAGCTCGACGCATGGTGGGGATTTTGGGAGGCTGGGACCCCCGACAGACGAGAGACCCGCTCCCGCATGCAGGGGCCCGAGGGGCCGCAGTCGGCACGCCATGCCGCCTCCTTCTCCCGAGCCGACCTCATGCGGGCATCTTCCAGCTCCCGGGACACGACCTCGAGCGAGGATGCAGCGGATTCCAGCCCCTCGAGCGACGGCCCCTCCCCTTCGAGAGCTGGGAACCTCGAATCCGAATCCCGGGGAACGGCAAGGGCGACACCAGTGCAGACCAGGGCATCCGACCCCTGAGCCCCGCAGACCGTCGATCCCCGCGTCGCCACCAGATAGGGGAGTGCGCCCTCGAGGGTCCGGAGCCCGTGCGACGCCGAGACGCAGAACTCCCTTCGGGCCCTGAGGGCCCGAAGGCCCGCCTCGACCATCTCCGCCCCTGCCGCATGGGCGCCAGGCACGAGCATGCCGACCATGCCCGCCCCGCACAGAGCGTATCCGGCGAGCCCCAGACTGAGGGCGCTCGCGTCGACGACGGTGGCGGCGGTCCTATACGAGGCGACCACGTTGGCCCCTGCGAGCGCCGTGGCATCGGCGGCCACCTGGACATCCCCCGACCTCGATAAGGTCCACAGGGCGCTTGCGGATGAGAAGACCAGCGTGAGCACGAGCAGGATCGAGACGGCCGCCGCGAGGCTCGTGTAGGCCCCATCTTCTATGAACAAGCCGATCCCCCGCGCCCCTCGGTCCCCCGCGCCCCTCTTTGACATCGCCATCACCCCTCGTACCATCCCGGCCTCCCCTCGTAGGAGACCTCCACCACGACAGCCACATCGCCCTGCGCGTTGCGCTCGCCGAAAGACCCCGCGAACACCCCGATCACAGGCAAAGGCGTCACCCACCCCTCTATGCGCACGCCCGCGGCACCACCTCTCTCCGAGCGCATGATCCGGATGTCCCACGAAGCCGCTCCCCCAGCATGGAAGATCTCAAGGTCGGGGACCGCCCCGAGCCTGCGCAAGGCGAATGCCTCGAGCTCCCCCTCCCGTCCCGGATCCGCGGTGATCGCCAGCCGAGCCGTCTCGGCCGCCGCCGCCTCCATGATCGCCCGCGTGTAGAGCAGGCATGTCGGCTGAAGCGCCAGGAGCACCACCATGAGAAAACTCGGGAGCAGGATCGCGGCCTCGACCGAAGACTGGGCATGCCGCTCCCCGACAAGCTCAATACAGGGCGATATCGATCGCGCCCGCTCCATCGAGCGCATGTGACGCCGCCTCGGTGGCGAGCCTGAGAAACCCACCATCCTCCCCCTTCCTCCAAAGCGCCCCCACGACGAGGATGAAGGAGAGCAGTCCCACGAGAACCGCAGCATACTCGACCGTCGACTGCGCATCGTCCCCTGCGAGGGCGCGAAGCCACGCCCTTTCCGCAAACCGACGCGATCGCACCCACATCCCCATGACGACCTCCCTCACCTTGATAGCAGGCGCACGACGCGGACGACGGAGTCCGCATCGGCCTCGTCCGTGGTGACCAGCACCAGATCCACGCGTCGGTCGCCATCGCAGACGATGGCGCCCCATGCGTTACCGAACATATCCAGATAACCGCTCGACACGAGCTCGAACGAACCGTTGGAACGATACGCGGCCAAGATATCCTCGGCTGCGGACACGAGGCCACCTCCCGACTCCCATCGAGCCGAGACCGAGCCCTCCTCCCCCGCGCCTCCCTCCCATCTATCCAGATCGGCCAGGAACCGATCGGGAGAGCTACCACGCGCCTTCCCCAAAGGGATGCCCCCCAAGCCCTCCATGCGATCAGCCGACTCCCTCAAGGCCCCCTCGCCCATCCCCCCTTCCCGATCGCACGAGGCGAGCAGGGAAGCGCCCGCCACCGACACGACGAGCAGCGCGACGGCGAGAGCGGGGATGGAACGCCGTATTCTCACAGGCTGTTGATGCCCGAGGCGATGGCGTCCCAGAGCTCGGTAACCTTGCCACGGAAGGCCACGATCGCCAGGATCGCGATCACCACCAGCACCCCGACGAGGATCGCGTACTCCGTCGTCCCCTGCGCGGTGTCCTCGAGCGAGACACGGCGCACGCGGTCCCCTCCTTCGGCAAGCCTCTGCGCAAGGCGCCTCGACGATGAACCAAGATCCCATTGCATCTTCCATCCTCCATCCCTCATAGCATTCCTCCCGCCGCGAGCAGCGGGCCCAGTATCGACAACAGGAGCGCGGGCAGGATCAGCGTCCCGGTGGGGACGAGGATCTTTATCGGCGCGCGCTCGATCCTCCCCTCTATCTCGGAGCGACGCATAGCCCGGCACGCACGGGCCTGCTCCTCGAGCGTGCCGGCGAGGGGAGCCCCCATCTCGAGCGCCTGCACGACGGCACGGACGAACGAGTCCAGAGCGGCGACGTGCGTCCTCTCCACCACCCCCTGCAAGACGGCCGAACGCGAGTCCACCCCGATCTGCCAACTCAGTCGAGCGGCTTCCAAGCGAGCGGCGAGCTCCCCGTCCCGCTGCTCGCAATAGAGCCCCAACGCCGCATCGAAGGAGAGGCCGGCTGAGAGGCCGAGGCGCACGATGTCGATCATCTCGGCGACCTCATCGGACCCGACCTTAGGATGCCCGCCCCCGCCCAAGCGGGCTCCCCAAGCGACGACGCATGACCGGCCATGGCCAAGACGGGATCCCGCAACCCGAGCGGCAGAGCACACCAGGGTAGCCATCCAGCGGACCTCCGCGCTGGAGAACCCCGTCACCGACCACGTGAGCATAAACGTCGACGCAGCAATCGCCAGGGCGGCCATCACAATCCGACCTTCATGGCCCTCTGAATAACCCGCCATGCCACGGCATCGAGCAGAAGGGCAATGAGAAGGCAGGCCATGCCCGTCGCCGTGGCAGCCCCTTTCCTATAGTCGGTCGAGCAGGCAAGCAGGAACGAGACCATGGCGAGGGGCATGATGGCGACCACCGAAGCCGATAGGCGGGCCTGAGCGGTCTTGACGTCGAGCAGGCGCTCGAGATCCATCCGGTCCCCCACGAATCGCGCCGCATCGGCCAGAAGGCCTCCCGGGGGAGCCCCCGTCCTCTTGGAGACCTTGAGGGCGAGCGCCACCAAGTCGAGCCCGGGCGCGGAAAGGCTCCCGAGCATGTCGTCCAGCGCCTCGGCCGAGGGCACCCCGCATTCGATCGAGAACCCGACGCGCAGGAAGGCGGCTCCGACCTCTCCCTCCATGTGGGCCCCCACGTAGCGCATCGCCTGGGCGAGCGAGTTCCCCGATCCCAAGGAGATGGCGAGGGCTCCAAAGGCCTCGGGCATCGATCGCTCGAGTGCCGATCGCTCCTCGCGCCGGACGCGCCGGGAACGCGCCAAAACACCCGCTCCGGCAAGTCCCATCCCCATCGGGATGCCGGGAACCGACCAGGTGGCGAAGCCACCCAGAATGCCCGCGACGCCGATCGACATAGCCAAGAGACCCAGGCATCTCCGCGGTGCCCGATGACCTCTCGGAAACGCACGCATCGAGCACTCCGCCACGCGCGCCGCCACACCGCTCCCAAACGGCTCGAGCAGGATCTCGACACCCCGCCCAAGGTCCTCCTCGCCACGCCTCAAGAGCCCGCGCCATCGAGAGGGATCGTGGGATCCCGTCCGGGACACCGGAGACCACAGCGGGGCAAGATAGGCCGAAGCCCCGACCAGGACCCCTATCGAGCAGGACATGACCTCCTCCATTCCTCAACCTCCTCCGCGTCAAGCTCCCCGCTCCGAAGACCCTCCTCGATGAAGGCCGGCTCGCTCAGAAGGTGCCAAGCGCCCTTGGCGGGGTCGAATGAGACGTGTTCGACGAGCTCGAGGGAGCCTGACCCCGCCCTGCGCACGCCGCAATACGAGGAGACGAATCGCCGTCCATCCGACCTCCTCATGGACATGACGACCCCGTCGAGGGCCATGGCCACCTCCTCCTCTATCAGGTCGCCTGGCAGATCTATCCCCAATCGAGCCAACAGCGTCAGGCGGGCGATCGCCTCGTCAGCCGTGCCCGCATGCAGGGTGGTCAGCGATCCATCATGCCCGGTCACCATCGCCTGGAGCATATCGATGCACTCAGGCCCCCTCACCTCCCCCACAACGATGCGATCGGGCCGCATGCGCAATGCGTTTGCCACCAAGGATCGGATATCGACCGCCCCCTCCCCCTCTATCGACGCCTCACGGGCCTCGAGCCTCACCACATGGGGATGGCGCGCGAACTTGAGCTCAGCCGAGTCCTCGATCGTCACGATCCTCTCGTTCGTGGGGATCTCGCAGGAGAGCGCGTTGAGCAGTGTCGTCTTGCCCGAGCCCGTGCCCCCCGCCACGGCGAGGTCCTGCCTGAGTTTCACAGCGCAGGACAGGAGCCCGGCGTACCAGCGGGGCAGGGACCCCAGCCCCACGAGCTGGTCGAGGGTCGAGATCCTGTCGGAGAACTTCCGTATGGTCAACGTGGTCCCGTCTATGGCTATGGGAGGTATCACGGCGTTCACGCGATACCCGCTCGGAAGGCGCGCGTTCACGATCGGGCTCCTCTCGTCGACGCGCCGCCCCAAAGGCGAGATGATCCGATCGACGATGACGCGGATCTGCTCCTCGTCGTCAAACGGGTTATCGATGGGATGGAGCACGCCCGAGCGCTCATAGTAACTCGACCGGACCCCGTTCACCATGATCTCGGTGACGCTCTCGTCCTCCAGCAGCTTTTGCAGCGGCCCCAGTCCGATCACATCGTCAAGCACCGCCGAGATGAGCTCATCTCGGTCGATGCCGTCCATGCTACCGGCCTCCCCGCTGTTGCACGCCATCTCGATGGCCGGAGCCAACTCGATGCGCGCCGACTCCGGATCCGAGGCCCGCACCATACGCGCCACCTCCTCGCATCCCACGCGGCTCAGCAATGCCCGCTTGGCGCCCGCCTTGACTCGTGAGAACCGGACCCCTTCATCGGGAACCCTCCCCTCCCCTCGCGTGGCGACGTCCTGCATCCTGATGCGCTCGAGAACGCTCACGCGCCATCGACCTCCCTCCTCCTCCACGGTAGCCTGATCCCCTCACGCCGCCCATGACCTGCGTCCTCCCGCTCGTCCGCACCGGTCACCCGACACCCCAGCTCGCGCAGGAGCGTCGAGGCGAGTGAGCGGACACCCGTGGCGAAGGGGTCACTGCCTGCAAGGACATTCGAGAGATGCGCATGCGACGCGATCGAGGCGACTTCGTCCCCGCCATGGGCGATGC
Source organism: Collinsella sp. (assembly GCA_034088265.1). Taxonomy (GTDB): domain Bacteria; phylum Actinomycetota; class Coriobacteriia; order Coriobacteriales; family Coriobacteriaceae; genus Collinsella. The sequence goes on from JAXDWR010000047.1 coordinate 15,564, forward strand.
GAACGCGCGACCTCAGCGAGGCGCCCATCTCGAAACGGAGGGCCTCGTCCTCAACGAGCCCCGCATCGGATGGCTCCATGAAAACGCTCGTCATCCTCGTGCTCGGAACCCCCATCTTCAAGACCAAGCCCACCACCCGGGCCGCAGAGGGTCCGGCGTCGATCCCCTGGCCACCAACGACGAGACAGCGATCGCATCGAGAGACGGCGAGGGCAACGGCATCACCCCAGAAGACCGATGTGTCCACGAAGACGATATCGGCCACAGTCGCTATCGTGTCCAAGAGCCTCTCGAGCGGCGCTGAGAGGAGCTCGGCCCGCTCCGGTTCGCGCAACGGCCCCCATAGCGTCAGCCCCGGAGCGATCCGCATGGCGGTGGACTCCACCGCCTCCTCGAATGAGGTGACATCCCCCTCCCCGGCGATGATCCCGCCCAAGTCCAAGGGATCGTCGACGCCCATCAACCGATACAGGTTACCGAACATCAGGTCGAGGTCGATGACTGCGGCACGGAGACCCCAACGAGCCGCCAGCGTGGCGAGCGATGCGACCAGCACCGTCTTGCCGCTGCCGCCCCGCCCCGATACGCAAGCCACGATCGGAGCCCTCGCATCCCCGCCGCCGTGCCCCAAGGGGCGCTCGGCATGGCGCGCGGGCGAAGGCGCCTGCGGGGGCGCGTCCCCAGCAGGGCGGACTGCATCACACCCCGCCATCCGATCATCGCTGGCGGGCGCGGACGCCCCTCCGACGCTGCAAGGCCCTCTTCCCGTGCATGCCTCAGATTCCCTATCTGGTGAAGCGACGACACCCGCCGCGATGACCTCGGTTGCCCCCGCATGGAACAGGCGTGCCGCGAGACCGGGCTCGGCCTCGTCCACGAAGACCAGGATGCTCGAGACGCAGCCCGTTCGCGCGATCTCCCCCACAGACTCCTCCACCGAGCGGTCCTCGCTCCCGTGCAGGAATATCGCCACAGAGGCATCGTCCTCCGGGAACGCCGTGGACATCTCGCCCACCGAATCCGTCCCGCCCAATCTGAAGATGCGGGCGCGCCGATCGCGCGCCCTGATCTCCGCGCGTAGGATGGGGACATCCTCGGGCGCGCAGCACGCGAGCCAGACCCCTCCCATCAGGCACCCTCCTTATCAAGCTCATCCAAGGACCCCGGGAGCACCAGCGTCACCGGGCCCAATGACGTCGCCGCGAGCATGTCGGGGACGGACACGGGATCCACCGCGAGGGTCACCCACTCCATCGGCCTCCCCTCGATCGCCTGGGAACTCGTCTGCAAGATTTGGCATCGCCCCAGGCGATCCGATATCGCATCCTTCGACACGTAGACATCGACCATGTCGCCCGGACCCACGGCCCCGCCCACCGCGTGCTCCTCATCGCTGGCGACCGACACCGCGACCTTCCCCGCGGGAACCTCAAGGCCCGTCTCCCGATGCTCGAAATACGCTCCGCACACCACGGCTCGACGCGGTATCCTCGAGGTCGCCACCTTGCCCAGCGCCTGGTCGAGCGAGAGTGCCGCATCCGGGGGCAGCAGGCTCGCGACCCATTCCTCCACCGCGACATCCCCCTCGCCGATCGACTCACCCGGCTCTATGTCACGGGCTGCGACGCAAACGGAGACCAGCTCCTCTCCATAGGCCGCCAGAGCCTCACGTTGGACGCGCTCCGCCTCTGCCCGAACCGAAGACGTGTAGGCCAACGCGATCATGGCGGCGGCGATCCCCGACGCCACGCTCACCACAAGCCTCGCCCTTCGCTTCATGGGCATGGGTGCCCCCTCCCGTCCTCGCAGCCCCCAAGAGGCGCTGCGACCTCCGTCTTTGCCTCATTGTGCGCCCCGGGGCCCCTCGGGGTGCGACAGCGATTTGGAAACCGAGAGGTGCGCTCACAAAAAGAGACGCCCCGCCCAACACGGCTGTTGGACGGGGCGTCGCTCACGCGATGGTTGTCCTTGATGGAGCGCTCCGGCCTCGCGCGGGGATCTCGCGCGAGCCCGGGACCTTAGAGATGGATGTCGGGATCGAGGCTCTGCGCGCTCACGCGCATCTCGCGCGCGAGGGCCAGGAAGGCGTCCACGCGGACGGGCTCGATCGATCCGTCCTCGACAGATTCCCGAACCGCGCAACCGGGCTCATGCGTATGGGTGCAATCGTTGAAACGGCATGCGCGGGCGGCGGCCACGATCTCGGGGAAGGTGAGCGCGAGACCCCGCTCGTGACCCACGAGCGGCAGGCTCCTCAGGCCGGGAGCATCCGCCACCACGCCGCAGGGCTCGGGCAGGGCCACCATGACGCGAGCGACCGTCGTGTGCCGTCCCATGTCGTCACGTTCCCTGACCTCGCTCGTGGCGAGCGCCTCGTGTCCCAAAATGGTGTTCAAAAGCGTCGATTTGCCGGCGCCGGACTCCCCCAGGATCATCCCGAAGGCCCCCTTGGGGATGCACGACCGAACCTCATCGAGGCCCCGCCCGTCGGCCGAGGAGGTGACGATCACGCGCACGCTGTCGCCCACGAGGCGCGCGACCTGCGCCACGAAGGCATCGAGTTCCTCGTCTGCGACCCTATCGGCCTTGGTGAGCACCACCACGGGGGTGGCGCCGCAATCGTTGACGAGGACCATGGAGCGGGCGATGCGATCGGAGACGATCTGAAGGGTGTCGCGCGGGGAGCCAAGGGGTTGGACGATGAGGATCACGTCGACGTTGGCGGCGAGCACCTGGCGCTCGCCTCGATTCTTTCCCCGCCAGCGCTCGAACACGGTTCGGCGCGGCAAGACGCGCTCGATCACGCCCATGTCATGACCGGGGTCGCAGCGAACGGCGACCCAATCCCCTATCGCGGGGAGCATGTCGGCTCCCTTGGCGAAGGCGACGGCATGCTCGGCACGGAAGACCGCGTCGAAAGACGCCACGAGCGGGAACCCGCGATCCAGGCGCACCACGCATCCCAGACGCATATGCCCCGCCGCATCGACCTCGCCCGAGGCGCGCAGGTCGTCGACGAAGGACTCGAAGGCGCGCACCTGCGTCTCATCGTGCCTCAGGTCCCCGAACGCAGGGACGTCGCGCAGCGCGTCGATCTTGGGGAGCGAGGCGGCGTCGCACTCGATCCGGCGCGCATCGCACCTCGCCTTTGAAGTCCTGACCTTGCGCTTTCCCACGCGGGCTCCTTCCACTCTCCCTCGATGCCCTCGATCTGTAAGGATACTACAGACACCTCCCTCGCCTCGGTGCGTCGCGAACGCACCCAATATGAAAAGCCCGGGACCCGCATCGACGCGGGCCCCGGGCGACCAAGGGACTCTCCTCGACAGGCGCCAAGCCGGCGCGGCCGCGAAGGGTGATTAGGCGTCCTTCTCGACCTTGCGCATGATGGCCTTGTAGACCTCCATGATCGGGATGATCAGGAACGCCAGTCCAAGGGCAGCGAGTAGGGCCTCGGGCTTCAAGGTTATGAACCCGAAGACCTCGGCCAGGAAGTCGACCTCGACGGGGACGACGGTCAGCGCGAGGGCGAGGACGGCGGCGCCCCACAGCCACTTGTTCTGCGTCTTCATGGCGAAGATGGAAGCGCGGCGGCTGCGCATGTTGAAGGAGTGGAAGATCTCGACCATGGACAGGGTGATGAACGCCATGGTGACGCCCTCGGGATCGGGCACGCCATCGAGCAGCATCGCGATGTCGATGGAACCGTTGTGGAAGTACATGCCGGTGAAGAAGGACGCGAGGACCAGCAGGGTGATGATGACACCCTGGAAGGCGATGTCGAGGCCCATGCCGCCGGCGAAGACGCCGTCGGAGGCCTTGCGGGGCTTGCGCTTCATGACGTCGCCCTCGGCCTCCTCCATGCCGAGCGCGAGCGCGGGCAGGGAGTCGGTGATGAGGTTGATCCACAGGAGCTGGACCGGCTGGAAGATGGTGAAACCGATGAGGGTCGCCACGAAGACCGAGAGGACCTCGGCGATGTTGGCGGACAACAGGAACTGGATGACCTTGCGGATGTTGTCGTAGATACGGCGGCCTTCCTCGACCGCGTTGATGATCGTGGCGAAGTTATCGTCCGCGAGCACCATGTCGGCGACATTCTTGGTGACGTCGGTTCCCGTGATGCCCATGCCGATGCCGATGTCGGCGCGCTTGATGGACGGGGCGTCGTTGACGCCGTCACCGGTCATGGCGACGATGTTGCCCAGGCTCTTCCAGGCGTCGACGATACGGGCCTTGTGCTCGGGCTGGACGCGGGCGTAGACGGAGATCTCCTTGACGCGGGTCTTGAACTCCTCGTCCGAGATCTTGTCGAGCTGGGCGCCGGTGATCGCCTGGGAGGCGTCGGCGACGATGCCGAGATCCTTGGCGATGGCGACGGCGGTGTCGATGTGGTCGCCGGTGATCATGACCGGACGGATGCCGGCCTCCTTGGCCTCGACGATGGCGGCGGTGACCTCGGGGCGGACCGGATCGATCATGCCGGACAGACCGAGGAAGACCAGGTCGTGCTCGAGGGCCTCGGGACTGAAGTCGGTGGGGGCCACATCGTAGGTGCGATTGGCGAGGGCCAGGACGCGCAGGGCCTGGTCGGCCATGGCCTTGTTGGCGGCCAAGAGCTCGCCGCGGCGCTCCTCGGTCATGGGGACGATCTCGTCGCCCTCGTACACATGGGTGCACAGGCCGATGACGACGTCGGGGGCGCCCTTGGTGAACTGCTCGAAGTCGCCGTCGACGTCCTTGACGACGACGGACATCATCTTGCGGCCGGAATCGAACGGGGCCTCGCCGATACGGGGACGCTCGGCATCCAGGTTGACCAAGCCGGCCTTGGCGGCATCGTTGACCAGCGCGCACTCGGTGGGCTCGCCGACGGCCTCGCCCTTCTCCTCGTCCCACTTGGCATCGGAGCAGAGAGCCATGCCGGCCAGGAATTTGCGCTCATCACCGGCGAGCTCGTGCTTGACGACGGTCATCTTGTTCTGCGTGAGGGTGCCGGTCTTGTCGGAGCAGATGATCTGGGTGCAACCGAGGGTCTCGACGGCGGTCATCTTGCGAATGATGGCCTGGCGCTTGGACATCTTGGTGACGCCCATGGACAGGACGATGGTGACGACGGCGACCAAGCCCTCGGGGATGGCGGCGACGGCCAGGGAGACGGCGACCATGAAGGTGTCGAGCAGCATGGTCGGGTCGGAGCCGAGATCGCCGAAGTGACGGAAGATATCGACGGCGAAGATGATCACGCAGATCGCGAGGACGAGCTTGGTGAGGATGCCGGAGAGCTCGTTGAGCTTCATCTGGAGCGGGGTGAGCTCCTTCTTGGCCTGCGTGAGGGCGGTGGCGATCTTGCCCATCTCGGTGTCCATGCCGGTGGCGACCACGACGGCGCGGCCACGGCCATAGACGACGGTGGAGCCCATGTAGCACATGTTCTTGCGGTCACCGAGCGACACGTCGTCGGTGTCCGCCGCGAGGACGATGGCGTCGGCATGCTTCTCGACCGGGACGGACTCGCCGGTGAGGGCGGCCTCCTCGATCTTCATGGAAGCGCTCTCGAGCACACGGCAATCCGCCGGCACGGAGTCGCCCGCCTCGAGCAGGACGATGTCGCCGGGAACCAGCTCGGAGCTGGGCATGCTGACAAGCTTGCCGTCGCGGATGACCTTGGACTGGGCGGCGCTCATCTCCTGCAGCGCCTCGAGGGCCTGCTCGGACTTAGCCTCCTGGACGACGCCCAGGACCGAGTTCAAGATGACGACGGACAGGATGATCGCGGCGTCCGCCCACTCGGGCTCTCCCTGGATGAAGCCGGTGATCACCGAGATCGCGGCGGCGGCGAGCAGCATGATGACCATGGGGTCCGCCATCTGCTCGAAGAACCGCTTCCACAGCGGGGTCTTCTCCTCCTCATCGAGCTTGTTGGGCCCAACGCTCGCGAAGCGCTCCGCCGCCGCGGCGGCAGTGAGACCCTGGTCGGCGCTCGTTCTCTGCGCGTCGAGCACCTCCTCGGCCGAAGCCAAGTACTCCTTCAATCTGATCCCTCCTGATGTATGGGACTGGGGACGTCACGTCCCGGTTCTACGGTCTGACACCCGATTATAATTCCCACAGGAGGGGCAAGGGCTTGTCATAAACGTCAATGGTACCCAACAAATCGATCCCCGCGCGACGCCGCGTGGGCCTTTCGGATGCGCCGACGAGTTCTCCACACGATCCGGTCCGCGCCCGAAGGGGCCCGGACACGCGAGTCGCGCCCGTCGTCGGACGATCATCCTTTGGGCTGCGGACCACGCGCGGCGCCGAAGGGGCAGCGTGGGCGGCATCGGCCCCACGTCTCGCTCCCTTCGCATGCGAAGTCAACGAGACGGCGGCGGTGACACCTGCGCCTCGGTCGCGTCGAACTCGTGATTATGAAAACCCGCAGTTCTCCATATGGAAGGATAACTACGCCCAACCTGAATAATCGTCCGCTCACGAAGATGAATCTTGACAGATGATGGCAGAAAGCTGTATTCGGTTGCCCCTCGATATCCTATAATGTGCCGTGGTTGTAAAGCGCTATAAGCCACGTCAGATGGAGGTCTGAATGTACAAGCGCACCAAAATCGTATGCACCATGGGTCCCGCCTGCGACAACGAGGACATTCTTCGCGAAATGATGAAGTCGGGCATGAATGTCGCCCGCTTCAATTTCTCTCACGGATCCTATGAGGAGCACCACGAGCGCATCGAGCGTGTTCGCCGCATCTCCAAGGAGCTTGGCCTTCCCATCGGCATCCTGCTCGACACCAAGGGTCCCGAGGTCCGCACCGGCCTGCTCGAGGGCCACAAGAAGGTCTCCGTCAAGGCCGGCGACCCCATCATCGTGACCGCCGAGCCCACCACCGAGGAGAACCTCGGCAATGCCAGCCACATCTCGCTCGACTACCTCAACCTCCCCAAGGAGGTCAAGAAGGGCTCCCACATCCTGATCGATGACGGCCTCATCGACCTCGTCGTCGACCACATCGAGGGCGCCGACATCCACTGCATCGTCAAGAACAACGGCGAGATCGGCGAGCGCAAGGGCGTCAACATCCCCAACGTCGATCTGAGCCTCCCGGCCATCACCGAGCGCGACCGCGAGGACATCCTCTTCGGCATCGGCGAGGGCGTCAACTACATCGCCGCCTCCTTCATCCGTGGCGGCCGCGCCGTGCGCGAGATCCGCGAGCTGCTCGACGCCAACGGCGGCGAGCACATCTCCATCTTCCCCAAGATCGAGAGCTCGCTGGGCGTCGACAACTTCGACGAGATCCTCGAGGAGTCCGACGGCATCATGGTCGCCCGCGGAGACCTTGGCATCGAGATCGCTCCCGAGCTCGTCCCCTTCGTCCAGAAGGAGATCATCGCCAAATGCAACGCGGCCTACAAGCCCGTCATCACCGCAACCCAGATGCTCGACTCCATGCAGCGCAACCCGCGCCCCACGCGCGCCGAGGTCGCCGACGTCGCCAACGCCATCTATGACGGCACCGATGCGGTTATGCTCTCCGGCGAGTCCGCTGCCGGCATGTACCCGGTCGAGTCCGTCAAGATGCAGGCCAGCATCGCTATGGAGACCGAGAGCCATCTTCCCGCCCATCGCGAGCTCAAGGTGCCCGAGGGCTCCCATGGCACACGCGTCATCAACAACGTCGTAGGCCTCTCCGCGGTGCACATGGCCACCACCGTTCGCGCCCGCTGCATCACCGTGCCCACCACCACTGGTCGCTCCGCCCGCCTGGTGAGCCACTTCCGTCCCAACATGCCCATCGTCGCCTTCACCCGCCACGAGTGGGCCGTGCCCCAGATGCTCATGTATTGGGGCGTCGTTCCGTTCTTCGTCGCAACCGAGCACGAGGACGTCAGCCTAACCGCCGCCTCCGCCATCGAGGCGGCCCGTGATCGCGGCTTCCTCAAGAAGGGCGACATCACGGTCGTCACCGCTGGTGACCCCAAGACCTCCGTCACCCTCGAAGACAAGGTCACCTCGACCAACGTCGTTTGCGTGGCGCAGGTCCGCTAAGCGCGCTCCTCGACTCGGACGCGTCAGCGATATGGAACGGGGGTCGGTCCTCATGGGCCGACCCCCGTTCTCGTTAAAATCCGAAAGGCCAGACGACCGATCTCTCCATCGCCGTGTCCCACAGCCGAATGGAGCCAAAGGGCTCCAGAGGACATGCGGTCGTCAGGCAAGACGCCTTCCAAGGACGTCGTCGGTGACATCGAGCACTTCCTCGAACACCCTCGCAAAGAACTCCTCGGTGAGAAGCCGGTACGGCAGATGCTCCGCCACGCCGTTCGAGCGGACGATCTCATGGGCTACGATGATCGAGTCGTGCACCTGGGCTCGCGCTATGGCGTATTGGGGAAACGCGGCGGCCGCGGCCACAAGCTCCTCGGTCTCGCGAGGAATGGACGAGATCGGGAGAGTCTTCCCGAATCCATCGAAGTCCGCCTGCTTCTTGATGCGGAACTCCTCGCCCGGCCTCCCGCCGATCTGGTCCAGATACTCGTTAACCCTTTGATTCCATATGCGATCCGCCATGAGATGCACCCAGACGCCTAGGGTCAGATCGACAACCGACCGGATCTTGGATGCCGGAGCTCCCTGCACGGGCTCTTCCGGAAACGGAACGGAGGTCGGATCGGCGCCCAAGATCGCCGGCCGACGCGACAGGTCCGAAAGGGACCTGGGCGCGCGATCAGCAATATCTATGGACTCGCCCGCGCGACGCGCCTGATCGACGATTGGGACAACGTAGCCGTTCCAGAAATCCCGCTCGAAGGGCTTAGGTATGGGCACGGGCTCGGTGAAGTGGGTCTCGCCGTACGGAATGTGAGGAGCCCCGGGGACCATGTAGCCGACCGGGATATCCGGGACCAAGTTGCCAAACAAGAACGCGTTCGCATCGCGTACGACGCGCGCGCAGGCCCGATCCCTGGCGAGCAGGCGCTCGACTTGGGCTATGTGTATGTTCCAGCTCGGCATGAGACCCCCATCCCCACACACGGAGCCGGGCGCCCGAACTCGGGTCACCCGGCCGCTCGTTCAGCAAAACAACAGGGGCTACGAACGGATCTCCCCGTTCACCGCCTTGCAGACCTTGGTGACGAGGCGCTGGTGGGTCTTCTCGACCTCCTCGGAGGTGAGCGTGTGGTCGTCGGCCCGATAGGTCAGGGCGAAGGCCATCGACTTCTTGCCCTCGCCGACGCGCTCGGCATCGCGATAGACGTCGAACAGGCGGACGTCGCAGAGCAGCTTGCCGCCGGCGCTCGAGATGCGGCGCACCAAGTCCTCGCACGAGCAATCCTCGTCAACGACGATCGCAAGGTCGTGGTCGACGCTCGGGAACTGCGAGAACTCGTGATAGGCCTCCTGCGATCCGGCGTTCTTGATCAGCGCGTCGAGGTTGAGCTCGAAAGCGACCACGGGAAGATCGACATCATAGGCTTCGCGGGCATCGGGATGGATCTCGCCCACCCAGCCGAGCACCACGCCGCCCGAGAGCACCTCGGCCGCGCGGCCGGGCTGCAGGAACGCGTAGCCGTCGCCCTCGATGGCGCGGAAGCGCACCTTGGGGATGCGCAGCTGGTCGAGGAGCTCCTCGACCCCGCC
>JAXDWR010000048.1:0-13389 GCA_034088265.1 Collinsella sp.
GGAATCAAGGCCGGAGATGTCCGCATAGGTGTTGAGCGCGGCGAGCAACCCGCTCGCGACGGCCTCCGCATATCCCTCGGTCCCGGTGATCTGGCCGGCGAGCCGGATCTGGGTGCCCGGGATGGCGAAGGTGGGGTCGAGGGCGTGCGGGCTATCGACGAAGGTGTTGCGGTGCATGACCCCGTAGCGGAAGAACTCGGCACGCTCGAGGCCCGGGATCATCCTGAAGACACGGCGCTGCTCTCCGAACGTGAGGTTCGTCTGGAACCCCACGAGGTTGTAGGCGCTTCGCTGGGAGTTCTCCGCCCTCAACTGGACCGCGGCCCACGGGCGGCGGCCCGTCCTGGGATCGACCAGCCCGACGGGCTTCATGGCGCCGAAGCGGATCGCGTCGTGGCCGGTCCTGGCGACCTCCTCGGCGGGTTGGCAGGCTTGGAAGAGGTCCTTGCGCTCGAAGTCCTTGAGGACGACGCGCTCGGCGCCGACGAGGGCCTCGATGAAGGCGTCGTATTCCTCGCGGGTGAACAGGGCGTTGAGGTAGTCCCCCTCCCCCGCCTCGCCGTAGCGGGATTGGGTGAAGAGGGAGTCCATGTCGAGGGTGGATGCATCGACGATGGGGGCGGCGGCATCGAAGAACGAGAGCGATTCCCCGCCCACGAGACCAAGGACCTGCTCGGAGAGGGCCGGGGAGCAGAGCGGGCCGGCAGCGATGACGACCCTGCCCTCGGGTATGTCCCTCTGCTCCCGGCGGACGACCTCGATGAGCTCGCGCGCCGCGACCTCCTCCTCGACGAGTCGGGAGAAGAGCTCGCGATCGACCGCGAGGGCCCCGCCCGCCGGCACGGCGGCGCGCGAGGCGCACCCGATCAGGACGGAGCCCATCGAGCGAAGCTCGCGCTTGAGCATGCCCGCCGCCGAATCCTCGCGCAGGGATTTCAATGAATTGGAGCACACGAGCTCGGCGAGATGGCCGGTGTGGTGGGCCGGCGAGCTGACGGCGGGCCGCATCTCGATGAGCTTGACCCGAACACCTCGGTCGGCGAGCTGGCAGGCGCACTCGGTCCCCGCGAGACCGCCACCGATGACGATGACCCCGTCGAACATCCATTCCTCCTTGTTAGTGGTTTGCTCGCACCACATTGTGACCTAACGCGGACGCGGCGTGAAGCGCGGAGCGCGTCAGGGTGTGGCGTCCATCACATAAGCTCGACACCATGCCCCGAGCGGTGAGCGCGCCGAGGGCCCTGGCCACGTTGAGCGCGGGCGCGCCGAGGGCGCCGACGAGCTCGTCGGCCCGCAGCGGGCTCGCCACGAGCGCCTCGAAGATGGACCTCTCGAGCTCGTTTTCGAAGGCCGGCTCGCCATGTGCGCCCCACTCCCTCCTGAGGGTCCCGTATATCCGTGAGATGGCCATCTCGAGAGCCTCGAGATCGGCTATGCAGGTCGCCCCGATGGAGATGAGGTGGTTGGACCCCCTTGATTCCGGTGACAGGATGGATCCGGGGACCGAGAGCACCTCGCGCCCCAGCTCCGCCGCCGTCTCGGCGGTCCCGAATGTCCCCGAGGGCATACCGGCTTCGACCACCAGCGTGGCGAGGGAGAGGGCCGCTATGATGCGATTGCGCTTGGGGAAGGCGTACCTCCTGGGGGGTGACCCCCAGGGCTCGAGCGACACCACAGCCCCTCCCTGGGAGAGGGTCCGCTCGACGAGGGATCTCGATGAGCGGGGGTACACGACGTCCGCGCCTGTCCCCATGACGATGACGTGGCGCCCGCCCGCATCGAGGGCGGAGATGCCGGCGGCTCGGTCGCATCCCATAGCCCCTCCCGAGGTGACGACGATGCCGGCCTCGGCCGCCACGCGAGCCGCCATATCGGCGATGGCGAGACCGTAAGGCGAAGCGCGCCGAGCGCCGATGATCGAGATGCTCGGCGCAGCGAGGACGGAGACGTCTCCGAGCACGAAGATCCGCTCCGGTGGGCGGTCGAGGTCTGCGAGCATGGCCGGATAGCCATCTTCGCCTCGGGGGATGGTTTGGCGCACATCAAACGACATCGCTCATCCTCCCTCGATAAAGCGAGGCCTCCAGCATATGGTCCGCGGTCACGAGGAGCGACTCCTCGATATCGGCGATCGTGCGGGCGACGCGACAGGTCCTGATCATGCCGCGGCCCGTGAGGTGCGCGCGTCGCGCCGTGTCGAGAAGCGCTCGCTCGCCTCCCTCGTCGAGGTGGAACCTCGCGGCCATCCCCTCGTCGCCCTGACCGGAAAACGATGCCGTGGTACTCGATGTCGTGTCGGCCTCGCGCCACGACCTGAACGCCCGGCCCCGTTCGACTTGGAGTCGCATCTCCTTTGAGCACATCCCCTCGCCTCCCGAGACGATGAGGTCGGCATCGGGTCTCGCTATGTCGATGATGATATCCATGCGGTCTGCCAAGGGTCCGCCGAGTTTGGATTGGTAGCGCTGCACGGCCTGGGGCGAGCACGTGCAGGATTTCGAACGATCCCCCAGGTTCCCGCAGGGACAGGGATTGCTTGCGGCGATGAGCTGGAAGCGCGCGGGAAGGAGATACGACCCATCGGCGCGGACGATCCTGACATGCCCCTCCTCCATGGGTTGGCGCAGGGTCTGCAAGACGCTGGAGGGGAACTCGGCGAGCTCGTCCAAGAAGAGGACCCCTCCATGCGAGAGGCTTATCTCCCCGGGCCTCACGGGGCGTCCTCCTCCGACGAGCCCCGCGATCGAGATGCTGTGGTGCGGGCTCCTGAAGGGCCGGACGCCCTCGAGGAGCGCGGAGACATCCTCCCCGGCAACGGAATGGACGCAGAGCGCCTCGAGTCGCTCCCTCGCCTCGAGCGGTGGAAGGATCGAGGGAACGCGTTTGGCGAGCATCGTCTTCCCCGATCCCGGCGCCCCGATCATGAGCGCGCCGAGCTCTCCGGCGGCGGCTATGACGAGTGCCCGCTTGGCGATCTCCTGCCCGACCACATCCGAGAAATCGATGACGGTGGGAAGGGGGGATGGGTTCGCTCGATCGGGGAGCTGACGCAGGGCCCGCTCGATCCCGTGTCCGAGATCGCGTATGCCGTGGAGTTCGCGATGCCTGACGCCTTCGATCGGGACGCGCTCTCCGGAGTGCGCGGTGACGAGCTCGAGTCCGTGTCGCTTTGCTAGCAGGGCGTAGGCCACCTCGCCCTTCGTGGGGAGCAGGGTCCCATCGAGGGCAAGCTCGCCCACGAAGAGCCTGTCGTCAAGCCCTGTCGTGGGGATCTGTCCGGAAAGGGCGAGGATGGCTATCGCTATGGGAAGATCTAGTCCCGTGCCCGTTTTCCTCAGGTCCCCGGGTGCGAGGTTGACGATGATGCTCTTCCGCGGAAGGCTGAAGCCCGCCGCCCGCAGGGCGCAACGGATGCGGACGCGTGCCTCGAGGACCGCGCTGTCGGCCATGCCGACGAGGGATATCCCGGGGATCCCGCTGCCCATGGAGACCTCGACCGTGACGGGCATCGCCTCGACGCCCCGTATGCAGGCGGCGTGGACGTTGAAGGTCGTCCCACATCCCATCTGCCCGCTCATCGCCCCTGCTCCCAGTCGAAGGCTCCTATGATGTGCTCGATCTGGGCCGATGAATCGGATTCGATGGCGATGGCGACGACGTCGAAGCGAAGCGCGGTGACCGGGAAGTGCTCGAGTAGGTAGCATGATGCTATACGGCGGTATCGATTCCGCTTGTTCCGATCGACCGCCTCCTCAGGGAAGCACTCCCCCACTCCTCCCCTCCTCGTCTTCACCTCGACGAGGACGATGAGGTCCTCCGCCTCATCGAAGGCGATGAGGTCCGCCTCCCCCTCACGGCATCGGTAGTTCCTCTGCAAGATCTCGAACCCGCGTTCCTCCAGATACAGCGCCGCGAGCTTCTCTCCCAAGTCACCGAGCTCCTTGCATCCAAGACGGGCGATGGGTCGATGCGACGTGGGCGTGCGTCTGAGATCGTCCCCGCTCCTGCCCTTGTCCTCCATGATGCCTCCCTTCGTTCGATGGGGGCAGTCTGGCATGGGAAGGTTCGGTTTGGGCTCGATGCGTCAAACAGCGGACTTGATGCGTGAGGGGTGGTTCCTCGCGTGGACGAACACATGCTGCTCGACGCCGTTGCGGATGGCCCCTTTAGAGGGGCCTTGCCTTAGAAGAGCGTGTCGGTTTCCAGGAAGTTCCCACAGAAGCTCACGCGGTGCACCGGGGTGAGGCCCTGCGATCGGATGGCGGCGATGTGCTCAGGTGAGGCATAGCCCTTGGATCGGGCGAGATGGTAGCCCGGATGCTCTGCATCGAGCTCGACCATCAGCTCGTCACGGGTGACCTTCGCCACGATGGAGGCCGCCGCGATGCAGGCGACGGTGGCGTCGCCGTGCACGACGCTCCGCTCGTTGGGAACGGCATGCAGGGGGTTCCCATCCATGAGGACGCAATCGGGATCGAGTCCGGTGTCGGCGACCGCGCCGGCGACGGCCTCCCTGAGGGCGCGCGCCATCCCCACCTCGTCGATGCGCTCGGGAGCGATGTGGCAGATGCCGATGGCCAGGGCCACCTCGGCTATCTGGGCGGCAAGTGCCTCGCGCTTGGTGGGGCTGAGCTGTTTGGAGTCGTTGATGCCGGCGATCCGAGGCTCCCGGGGGAGCTGGACGGCGCATACCGTCAGGGGGCCTGCGACCGAGCCCCTGCCCACCTCGTCGACGCCGAGCACGATCCCCTCTCCCCCGAGCTCGATCATGGTGTCGTACATGGCGTCGATGCGCTCTTGCTCGATCCGCTCGCGGTCGAGACGCCGCAGCGCCCGGTCGCACGCCTTGCGGACCTGGACGCGGGGATCCTCGCGATAGAGCTCGACGAGGGCGGCGATCTCCTCGGTGGGTGCGCTTCCCAATTCCGCGGCGATGCGCGAGGCCGAGGCCGAGCTGGTGAGATTGGCCATGCGTTCTCAACTCCTCATATGAAAAAGGACCGCCTCGCAAGGAGACGGCCCTTCGATGGCACGATTGTGCAGGCTCTAGCGCTTCTCGGGGATGCGGGCAGCCTTGCCGACCTTATCGCGGAGGTAGTAGAGCTTGGCGCGGCGGACGCGGCCGTGGCGCACGACCTCGAGCTTGGCGATCTTGGGGCTGTGGAGGGGGAAGGTGCGCTCGACGCCGATGCCGAAGGAGAGCTTGCGGACCGTGAAGGTCTCACGGGAGGAACCGCCGCTCATGCGGATGACGTCGCCCTGGAAGACCTGGATGCGCTCGCGCTCGCCTTCCTTGATGCGATAGTGGACCTTGACGTTGTCGCCCACGCGGACCTGGGGGATGTCCTCGCGGATCTGCTGACGCTCAATGGCGCGGATGTAATCCATCTTCGTTCCTTACTCTTCTAGAGGTGCCGCACGCGTACGCCGACACATAGGTTGACAAACGTGATAAGTATACGCAAACACCCGCGATATGCAAGGGAGATGTTGTGTGCATATCGAGATGGGCTCCAGGTGCGCGTCTTTCCAAGGGCGGCGCCCCCGCCGCGAGGGACGGGGCGCCGCGATGCCACGACTCAGGTGCGAGACGCGTTGCCGATGCGTCGGATCCTAGCGCGCGAGGACCGCCTGCGCGGCCGCGAGGCGCGCGAGGGGGACGCGGTAGGGCGAGCAGGAGACGTAGTCGACCTTGGCGGTGTTGAAGAAGCCCTTGATCGATATGGGGTCGCCGCCGTGCTCACCGCAGACGCCGAAGTGCATTCCGGGATTGGTCTCGCGACCCTTGTCGACCGCCATCTTGACGAGCTGGAGGACGGCGGTGTCGACCGTCTCGAAGGGGTTCACGGGGAGGATCTTGTTGTGCAGGTAGATCGGGATGAACTTGGATTCCGCATCGTCGCGCGAGAAGCCGAAGGTGGTCTGGGTGAGATCGTTGGTGCCGAAGCAGAAGAAGTCGGCGTGCTGGGCGATCTCATCGGCGACGACGCAGGCGCGCGGAAGCTCGAGCATGGTCCCGACGGGGATGACGAGCTCGACGCCGAACTCGCGCGAGACCTCGGCGAGGACATCCTCGATGACGCGACGGACCTGGACGTGCTCCTGGGTGATGGAGACGAGTGGGACCATGATCTCGGGGCGCGGGTCGAGGCCCTCGTCGCGCTTGAGGCGCGCCGCGGCGCTCGCGATCGCGCGCACCTGCATGAGCGGGAGGTCGGGGTAGACGATGGAGAGGCGGACGCCGCGCAGACCGAGCATGGGGTTGGACTCCCTCATGCCATCGATACGGCGCAGGAGGGCGCGCATCTCATCGAGGCCGTCGGTGTCCCCTGCGGCCTCCTTCTTGGCGATCTCGACCTCGAGCTCGCGGGGATCGTCGAGGAACTCGTGGAGCGGCGGATCGATCAGGCGGATGACCATCTCGCGACCGGTCATGGTGCGGAGCATCTTGACGAAGTCGTCGGTCTGGACGGTGAGGAGGTCATCGAGGGCCTTGCGGCGGACGTCCTCGTCCTCGGAGAGGATGAAGCTCTGGATGATCTGCTTGCGATCGCCGAGGAACATGTGCTCGGTGCGGCACAGGCCGATGGCCTCGGCACCGAACTCGAGCGCGAGCTCGGCGTCGGCGGGGTTGTCGGCGTTGACGCGGACGTGGCAGGGAAGGCCCTCGGAGGGGTTGAGGCGGATCTCGTCGGCCCAGCCGAGCATGGTGTCGAGGTCGGAGCTGAGCTCGGCGGAGGTCAGGGGCACGGCACCGAGGACGACGATGCCCTGGGCGCCATCGAGCGAGATGACGTCACCCTCATGCAGGGTGACGTCGGTGCCCTCGACGCGGACCTCCTTGGCTCCGGCGTCGATGCGGAAGGACTCGACGCCGCAGACGCAGGGCGTGCCCATGCCACGGGCGATGACGGCGGCATGGCTCGTCTTGCCGCCGTGGCTCGTGAGGATGCCCTCGGCCACGGTCATGCCCTTGAGGTCGTCGGGGTTGGTCTCCCAGCGGACGAGGATGACCTTGCGGCCCTCGGCGACGGCGGCGACGGCGTCATCAGAGGAGAAGACGACCTCGCCCACGGCGGCGCCGGGGCTCGCGTTGAGGCCGCGGGCCAGGACCTCGAAGTCGGACTTCATATCGAACTGCGGATGGAGCAGCTGGTCGAGCTGGGCGGGGTTGATGCGGGCCACGGCCTCCTCGCGCGTGATGAGGCCCTCGCCGACCATGTCGATGGCGATCTTGAGCGCGGCGGCGGCGGTGCGCTTGCCGACACGGGTCTGGAGCATCCAGAGCTTGCCCTGCTCGATCGTGAACTCGATGTCGCACATGTCGCGATAGTGGTTCTCGAGCACGCCGAAGATCTGCTCGAGCTGCTCGCCGGCTTCGCGAAGCGCGGGGTTCTCCTTGAGCTCGGCGATGGGCTGGGTGTTGCGGATGCCGGCGACGACGTCCTCGCCCTGGGCGTTCACGAGGAAGTCGCCGTAGAACTCCTTGGTGCCGTCGGCGGCGTTGCGGGTGAAGGCGACACCGGTAGCGGAGGTCTCGCCCTTGTTGCCGAAGACCATGACCTGGACGTTGACGGCGGTGCCCAGATCGTCGGAGATGCCGTTCTGCTTGCGATAGAGGCAGGCGCGCTCGTTGAGCCAGCTGCCGAAGACGGCCTGGATCGCGAGGCGGAGCTGGAGCGCGGGATCGGTCGGGAAGGAGACCTCGCCGGCCTCGTTGGCGAGCTCGGGGTGATCGGCGGCCGAGACGTTCTCGCTGAAGATGGTCTTGAAGGTGGCCACGAGGTCCTCGAGGTCCTCGGCGGAGAGCTCGCTGTCGAGCTTGACGCCGGCGACGAGACGCTGCTTGGTCAGCGCGTTCTCGAAGAGGTCGGCGTCCACGCCGAGGACGACGTCGGAGAACATCTGGATGAAGCGGCGGTAGGAGTCCCATGCGAAGCGGGGGTTCCCCGTCTGGGCGATGAGGCCCTGGACCGACTCGTCGTTGAGGCCGAGGTTAAGGACCGTGTCCATCATGCCGGGCATGGAGAAGGGGGCACCGGAGCGGACGGAGACGAGCAGCGGGTCGTTGGGATCGCCGAGGCGCTTGCCCATGCGACGCTCAAGATCCTCAGTGGCGGCGTCGATCTCCTCGAGCGCGCCCCCGGCCCAAACGTCACCGGCCTGTGCGTACTCGACGCAGGTCTGACAGGTGATGGTGAAGCCCGGAGGGACAGGGAGGCCGATCCTGGCCATCTCAGCGAGGTTGGCGCCTTTTCCGCCGAGGATGAAGTTCATGCTCGAGCTGCCCTCGGTCACATCCTCTCCGCGCTCGTCGATGCCAAAACGATACACACGCTTGACCTCACTCACGACATAACCCCCTTCTAGATGGGCCCGAGGGCCCGATTGGATATACATTCCGAAGCCCCGCTTCGGTGGTCCCCATGATATGGGGGCGCCATTGGCGAAAACTGGAGAGGGCGTGGATGGATGTGGACGGGGCCTATCGAACGGTGAGCGGAGGCACTTGTGGTCACGTTATGCAGATACCAGATGCCTTACAACTCAGTCGGGGTGCGGGCGCGCTTCTTGCGGGCACGGCGCACGGTCTCGAGATGGAGGATGATCTCGGCGGCGGACTCCTCGATGGCCTTCTTATCGGTCCTGATGACGATGCAGCCGAGACGGCCCATGAGGGAGCGGGCCTCCCTCATCTCGCGCTCGATCTCCACGGGGTCGGAATATGATCCGGCGACGGCCTTGGTCATCTGGTCGCCGAGTCGCCTGTCGCGGATGCCGGCGATGACATCGACGGTGGAGAGCAAGCCGAAGATCTTGGCCGGATCGACCTCGAAGACCGAGGATGGGGGTTCCATTCCCGGTGCGAGGGGGATGTTGGCGACCTTGTAACCCAGGAACGCGAGATACATGGAGAGCGGCGTCTTGGAGGTGCGGGAGATGCCGAGCAAGACGATGTCGGCATCCGAGAGGTCGTCCGCTCCCCTGCCGTCATCATGCTCGACGAAGTACTCCATGGCCTCGATGCGATTGAAGTAGCTGTCGTCGGTCTGATGGATGATGCCCGGTATCCCCTTGGGCGTCATACCGGAGAGCTGGGCGAGCGCGTCGATGGCCGGGCCCATGATGTCGAACGAGGGCACCTCGAGCTCGTTCAGGATGGAGCAGATCTCCTCCCTCAGCTTGCAGTCGACCACGGTGTGGAAGACGGCGATCCGCTTCCCGTCGCGCAGACGCGGTTCGAGATAGGAGCGGACACGGGAGGCGTCATCGATCTTGGCGAGGCGGACGATACGGAACATGTCCCGGTCGAATTGCGCCGATGCCGCGAGGGCGACATCGCACGCGGTGTCACCGAGGGAGTCGGATACGACGAGCAAGGTGGACTTGGTCGGAGATTCACCCATGGTTGGCCTTTCGTCGGGGAGGCGGGGTATGGAAGAACCTAGCAGAGCGTCCCATATCGGGAGTCCGACCCGGTGAACGGTGCAAGATGGACCGTGGAAGGAGATGGGGGCGGCGGCACATCCGGCCGCCGCCCCCATCAGAGGTCACTTCTTGCGGGCGAGCTCGCCGATATCGGCGACATCCGAGAAGACGGACTCGAAGCGGTTGAGCAGGCGCAGGCGGTTCTCGCGCACCGCATCGTCCTCATCCATGACCAGGACCTCGTCGAAGAAGCGATCGATCGGGGAACGAAGGCTCGCGAGCGCGGCGATCGTCGCGGCATGGTCCTTGCGCGCGAGGGAGAGCTCGACGAGTCGGGCCGCCTCATCGGAGGCGCGCATCAAGGCGAGCTCGGCGTCGCCTAAGATCGCCTCGTCGATCTCAAGGCCGAGCGAGGCGTCGGAGAGGTGGCTCGCACGCGCGAACGCGGTGGCGAGGTCGTCGAAGGCGTCCGCATCGTTGTCGCGGGCGTCCGCGAGGGCGCGCGCGAGGGAGAGGAAGTCGGCGGGTGCGCTGATGCGGCCCGCGGACACGGCTGCGACGACGTCGGCATCGATGCCCGCATCGCGGGCGATCTGCTCGAGACGGCCCTTGATGAAGGCGTCGATGGCGTCGGCGACCGCGTCAGCATCGAAGGTGAGGCCCTGATCGCCATAGGTGCTAAGGGCGGAGACGACGAGCTCCTCGTAGCCTATCGGAAGCCTGTCGCGGAGGATGTTGAGGATGCCGATGGCTGAGCGCCTGAGCGCGAAGGGGTCCTTGGAGCCGGTCGGAGGCTCATCGATCGCGAACATCCCCGCGATGGTGTCGAGTTTGTCGGCGACGGCCACGACGCACCCCGCCAGGTTGCGAGGCAAATCATCACCGGCGAAGCGGGGACGATAGTGATCGGAGATGGCGAGGGCCACGTCGTCGCTCTCGCCCGCTGCCTTGGCGTAATACGAACCCATGACGCCCTGCTGGCTCGTGAACTCGATGACCGCGCTCGAGACGAGGTCGGCCTTGGCAAGATGGGCGCCGCGCACCGCGGCGCGGGTGGTCTGCTCGTCGAGCCCGGCGACCTCGCAGATGGTCGCGGCCATGCGCTCGATGCGCTCGGACTTCTGCAGCACGGTGCCGAGCTTCTCCTGGAACCCGACGCGGCCGAGCATGGCGCGGAAATCCTCGAGCGGCACCTTGAGGTCCTCGTCGTAGAAGAACTTGGCGTCGTAGAGGCGGGCGCGGACGACGCGCTCGTTGCCATCGATGATGGTGTCAGCGCAATCCTCGCGACCGTTTGAGATGACGACGAACTCGCGTGTCAGCTTGCCCTGGGCGTCGTAGATCGGGAAATAGCGCTGGTTGGAGAGCATGGACTCGCAGATGATCTCGGAGGGGACGTCGAGGAACACCTCATCGAAGCGCCCCACGAGGGTGGATGGCCATTCGCAGAGGTTGACGACCTCGTCGAGGACCTTCTTGGGGGTCTCGACATGCGAGCCCGGGCGCTCGGCCTCGATGCGCGCGATTCCCTCCGCGATGACCTGACGGCGACGCTCCTCGGAGAGGACGCCGTTGGCCTCGAGGACGCTCTCGTACTCGGCGGGGCTGGCGACGCGGTGGTCACCGGGCCCGAGGACGCGATGGCCACGGGTCGTGTCGCCGCTCCTCACATCTGCGAAGGAGACGGGAACGACCTCGTCGCCGAACAGCACGCAAAGCCAGCGGACGGGTCGGACGAAGGAGTCGTGGGTCGAGCCCCAGCGCTGGCTGCGGTAATTGGGCCAGGCGAGGGACGAGAGGACGTCGGAGCAGAGCGAAGCGAGGATCTGGGTCGCGGGGACGGAGGGGATGGTCTTCTCAGCGAAGACGTACTCGCGTCCGTCGGTGTCGGTCTTGCGGACGAGCTCGCCGGCATCGATGCCGCATTTGCGGGCGAATCCCTGAGCCGCCTTGGTCGGCGCGCCCTCGGCGTCGAAGGCGATCTGCGCGGCGGGGCCGCGCTTGACCTCATGCACCTCGTCGGTCGATGCTGCGACGTCGCCGACGATCGCGGCGAGGCGACGGGGCGTCGAGAGGACGCGCACCGCGCCATGGGAGAGGCCGGAGGAATCGAGGCCGGAAGTGATGAGGGTCTCGAGCTGGCGAACGGCGTTCATGAGCGGTGCGGAGGGCATCTCCTCCGTACCGATCTCGAAAAGGAAGTCACGGGTCTCTGCCATCTTCTAAGCCACCTCCCCTTTCTGCTCGGTATGGTCTTCGGACGATGCGACCTCGGCGAGGTAGGCCTCGCAGCAGGCCTTGGCGATGGTCCTCACGCGGAGGATGTAGTTCGCGCGCTCGACCGCCGAGAGGGCGCCACGTGAATCGAGGAGGTTGAAGGCATGGCTGCACTTCATGACGCAGTCGTACGCGGGGAGCGGGAGCTTGGCGTCGAGGCAGGAGTGGCACTCGCGCTCGAAGTCATCGAACTTGGCACGCATCATGGGGACGTCGGCGACCTCGAAGTTGTAGGCCGAGAACTCGCGCTCGTTCTCGAGGAAGACGTCGCCGTAGGTCATGACGGAACCATCGGGAGCGACGCTCCAGACGAGGTCGTAGACGGAGTCGACACCCTGGACGTACATGGCCAGGCGCTCGAGTCCATAGGTGATCTCGACGGGGACAGGGTCGACCTCGATGCCGCCCACCTGCTGGAAATAGGTGAACTGGGTCACCTCCATACCGTTGAGCCAGACCTCCCATCCCAGGCCCCAGGCGCCAAGGGTCGGGCTCTCCCAGTCATCCTCGACGAAACGGATGTCGTGCTCGTCGGGATCGAGGCCGATGGCCTTGAGCGACTCGAGGTAGAGCTCCTGGGAGTTGGCGGGAGAGGGCTTTATGAGCACCTGGAACTGATAGTAGTGCTGCATGCGGTTGGGGTTCTCGCCGTAGCGGCCGTCAGCGGGGCGACGGCAGGGCTGTGCATAGCAGGTGCGCCAGCTCTTGGGGCCCAGCGAGCGCAAGGTGGTGGCGGTGTGGAAGGTGCCGGCGCCGACCTCGGAATCGTAGGGTTGCATGATGACGCAACCCTGCTCGCCCCAGAAGCGCTGGAGCTGCAAGATGATGTCTTGGAAGGATAGGGCTGAAGCGTTCATTGGCCTGCTCACTCCTCGTGGTGGTTGATACGGAACACATAGTAGCGCAACGGGGCCCGATGGGGTCGGGACGCGTGCGAGATGGGTGCGGGTTGGGCGTCCCGTGCGTCAGAGCGGGCCAAGGCGGTCGAGGGGCCAGTAGCGCAAGACGGCCACCCCGATGATCGAGCTCTCGGGGACGGCGCCGAAGTGGCGGGAGTCAGCGGAGTTCTCGCGGTTGTCCCCCATGACCCAGACGCATCCCTCGGGGACGATATAGGGATAGTCGACCTCCATACCCGGTGCGTGCTGGGCGAGCTCGAAAGTCGATCCCGTCGCGTAGGGCTCGTCGATCGGGGTGCCGTCGACGAGGACGGATCCGGCGCGAAGGGTGATGGTCTGGCCCTCGGTGGCGATGACGCGCTTGACGAGGATGTCGTGATCCGAGCCTCCCTCGGGATTCTTGAAGACGACGATGTCGCCCCGCTCGACCCCGAGCCCCAGGTTGGCGGTGACCTTCTGCGCGAGGAGATGGTCACCGATCTCGATCGTGTGGAGCATGGATCCCGTGGGGACGACGAAGGGGCTGATCACGAACGCGCGCAGGAAGAGCGAGGCGATGATGGCGATCGAGATGGGGACGATCCACTCGAGCAGTCTCTTGGTATGACGACCCATCCGTCATGCACCTCCTTTCGACTCTATCTCATCGAGGAACTCGCGGGCCCAAACGCGCTCCTCCTCGGTGAGTCCCGCGGACTCGAGGAGGTCGGGACGCCAGCGACAGGTCCTCTCGATCGCGTTTCGACGACGCCAGGCCGCAACCTTGGCATGGTCGCCGGAG